>NZ_VMKV01000050.1:0-8529 GCF_013276335.1 Streptococcus sp. 2100
CAGATGATTGTGTGATGACTGTCGGAAGCGAGGCAGCCGCTAAGCGTGTGATGTATTCAGTCAGTCGTTTTATTGAGAAACGGCTAGGTTTGAAAGTAAATATGACCAAGACTAAGATTACCAGACCAAGAGAGCTGAAATACTTAGGTTTTGGGTTCTGGAAATCATCAGATGGTTGGAAAAGTCGTCCACATCAAGATAGTGTTCGGAGATTTAAGTTTAAATTGAAGAAACTAACACAGAGGAAATGGAGTATAGACCTAACAAGACGTATTGAGCAACTGAATTTGTCCATTCGAGGATGGATAAACTATTTCTCATTGGGAAATATGAAAAGTATTGTCACCAGCATAGATGAGCGCTTGCGTACTCGCCTACGAGTGATTATCTGGAAGCAATGGAAGAAGAAATCGAGACGATTATGGGGATTGCTTAAGTTAGGAGTTCCTAAATGGATAGCAGATAAGGTATCTGGCTGGGGCGACCATTATCAATTAGTAGCTCAGAAGTCGGTACTTAAACGTGCTATATCAAAACCAGTCCTTGAAAAACGAGGACTGGTTTCGTGTTTGGATTATTACCTTGAACGACATGCGTTAAAAGTTAGTTGAACCGCCGTATGCCGAACGGCACGTACGGTGGTGTGAGAGGGGCTAGAGATTATCCCCTACTCGATTATTTAGAGGACAAAAAAGAGGCAAAACTTTTTAAAAAATCTTTTTCATAACTTTATCCAGTACATTGATTGCTTCATCTTTCATGTTCTTTGTGACGTGGGTGTAGATGTAAGTAGTGACTTCAGAGTCGGAATGACCAACCCCGTCCGTGATTGTTTTTAAAGGAATTTTATTTTCTGCTAAGATGCTAATAGTGGTGTGTCTGAAGATGTGAGGGGACAGATGTTTGGGAATTGGTTTTTTAAGGCGTTCGTTTGCTCGCTGGAGAGACTTGCTCAAGACGGAACTATGAACTGGTTTTCCTGTATTGGTAACAAAAATACGGTCGCTTTTGTGCCAATTCTTATCGGTTGTTTCTCTTAGACGATTTATAGTAGGTTGAAATAATATACGAACAGCTTGATTAGGGAAATCAAATTAATTTCTAGAAATATTTTAGCATCCACGGTGTACTATTCTAGTTTCAATTTACTATAGTTCAATCATTCTATCAAGAATACTGAATATATAAAAGCACCTACTATTAAAATTTCTTCTGATATCGAATTAGAGTCGGATGTCGATGGCGATAAATCAGATAATCTACCAGTCGACATCAAGGTACTAGGACAACACATTGAAGTCTACTCTGGACCTAAGGAACAATCATAAAACTCAAAGCCTTATCACCGAGGCTTTTTTTATTATGTGATTTTCAGTAGGCAGATTTATTCTATATATAATACAAGTAAAATTAAGTATTTAAGATCTAGCAGATTTAGCAGATGATGAAGAAAAGAATGGATGGCCTAAATATTTTAACAGATTTACGAGACTAATCATGGTATAATATAGGGTAATGAAAAATTCTAACGAGGCGGAGATGAAATTACTTTATACTGATATTCGGACTTCTTTGACTGAAATTCTAACCAGAGAGGCGGAAGAGCTAGTTGCTGCGGGCAAGCGGGTCTTCTACATCGCTCCCAACTCTCTTTCTTTTGAAAAGGAACGCGCCGTGCTGGAATGCTTGTCCCAGCAGGCTTCTTTTGCGATTACCGTCACGCGCTTTGCTCAGATGGCTCGTTATCTGGTTTTAAATGATTTGCCAGCTAAGACCAGTCTAGATGACATTGGTCTTGGGATGGTCTTTTACAGATGCCTTGCAGAACTTGACCCCAAGGACTTGCGTGTTTATGGTGCTATCAAGCAGGACCCTCAATTTATCCAGCAGTTGATTGAATTTTACCACGAGATGACCAAAGCTCAGATGAGTTTTTTAGACTTGGAGAGTTTGACGGATGAAGACAAGCGAGCAGACTTACTCTTGATTTTTGAGAAGGTAACGGCCTACCTCAATCAAGGCCAGTTAGCTCAGGGAAGTCAGTTGTCCCATTTGATTGAGGCTATTGAGAATGACAAAGTTAGTAGTGATTTTACTAAAATCGCCTTAGTTATTGATGGATTTACCCGTTTTTCTGCTGAGGAAGAGCGAATTGTAGACTTACTTCATGGCAAGGGAGTTGAGATTGTCATTGGTGCTTATGCTAGTAAGAAAGCTTATACCAGTGCATTCGCTGAAGGCAATCTCTATCAAGCTAGTGTGGAGTTTCTCCATCATCTGGCCTCTAAATACCAAACGCCTGCTCAGGACTATTCTCAAACTCATGAGAAGATGGATAGCTTTGACAAGGCCTCTCGTTTGTTGGAGTCTTCTTGTGACTTTTCAGAACTCGCTTTGGATGTCGATGAGAAGGACCGTGAAAACCTGCAAATCTGGTCTTGTTTGACGCAAAAGGAGGAGTTGGAGCTAGTAGCCCGCAGCATTCGTCAGAAATTACATGAGAACTCAGACCTGAGCTACAAACATTTTCGTATTCTCTTGGGGGATGTAGCTTCTTATCAATTATCTCTAAAAACGATTTTTGACCAGTATCAGATTCCTTTCTATCTTGGTAGAAGCGAATCCATGGCGCACCACCCTTTAACTCAGTTTGTCGAGTCTATTTTGGCTTTGAAACGCTATCGTTTCCGTCAGGAGGATTTGATTAATCTTCTCAGAACAGGTTTGTATACCGACCTTAGTCAGGCTGATATTGATGCTTTTGAGCAATATATCCGCTATCTTGGTATCAATGGCTTGCCAGCCTTTCAGCAAACCTTTACCAAATCCCACCATGGAAAATTTAATCTGGAACGTTTAAATGTTCTTCGTCTGCGTATTTTAACACCTCTTGAAACCCTCTTTGCCAGCCGAAAACAAAAGGCTGAAAACCTCCTACAAAAATGGAGTGTCTTTCTAAAAGAAGGAGCTGTGACCAAGCAGTTACAAGATTTGACAACCACTTTGGAAGCTGTAGAACAGGAAAGACAAGCCGAAGTTTGGAAGACTTTCTGCCATGTTTTAGAACAATTTGCGACTGTTTTTGCTGGTTCACAGGTTAGTCTGGAAGACTTCCTAGCCTTGCTCCATTCTGGAATGAGTTTGTCCCAATACCGTACCATTCCAGCAACAGTGGACACTGTTCTGGTGCAGAGTTACGATTTGATTGCACCATTGACTGCTGACTTTGTCTATGCTATTGGACTAACTCAGGACAATTTACCAAAAATTTCTCAAAACACCAGTCTTCTGACAGATGAAGAAAGGCAAAACCTAAACCAAACGACCGAAGAAGGCGTTCAATTACTGATTGCCAGCAGTGAAAATCTCAAGAAAAATCGCTACACTATGCTTTCCTTGGTCAATTCTGCTCGTAAGCAGTTGTTCTTGTCGGCTCCAAGCCTTTTTAACGAAAGTGAAAGTAAGGAATCTGCCTATCTTCAAGAGTTGATCCATTTTGGATTTAGGCGAAGAGAGAAGAGGATGAATCACAAAGGACTGTCTAAGGAGGATATGGGGTCCTATCACAGTCTTTTGTCTAGTCTGGTTGCCTATCACCAGCAGGGTGAGATGAGCGATACTGAGCAAGATTTGACTTTTGTCAAGGTTCTGTCGCGTGTCATAGGTAAAAAACTAGATCTGCAAGGTCTGGAAAATCCAGCCATCCCAACCAGTCCAAGCAGCAAGCAGTTGGCTAAGGATACCTTACAGGCTCTCTATCCTGCTGAACAGGAATTTTACCTGTCTACCTCTGGTTTGACGGAGTTTTACCGGAACCAATACAGTTATTTCCTCCGTTATGTTCTAGGCCTGCAGGAGGAATTGCGCCTACGTCCAGATGCTCGTAGTCACGGAAATTTCTTACACCGCATTTTTGAACGCGCCTTGCAGTTGTCTGACGAAAATTCCTTTGACAAACGTTTAGAACAAGCTATTCAAGAAACCAGTCAAGAACGGGAATTTGAGGCTATTTATCATGAAAGTTTGGAAGCTCAGTTTACCAAGGAAGTTCTGCTTGATGTTGCACGGACGACTGGACATATTCTCCGACACAATCCAGCTATTGAAACCATCAAAGAAGAGGCGAATTTTGGTGGAAAAGAGCAAGCCTTTATTCAATTGGACAATGGACGCAGTGTCTTTGTACGAGGCAAGGTTGACCGCATTGACCGATTGAAAGCTGATGGGGCGATAGGAGTAGTAGACTACAAGTCTAGTCTGACCCAGTTCCAATTTCCTCATTTCTTTAATGGTCTTAATTCCCAACTGCCAACCTACCTAGCTGCCCTAAAAAGAGAGGGGGAGCAGAACTTTTTCGGTGCCATGTACTTGGAAATGGCTGAACCTGTTCAATCTCTGTTGACCGTTAAGAATTTGGCAGGTGCAGTAGTAGAAGCCAGCAAGTCTATGAAATACCAAGGACTCTTTTTAGAAAAAGAAAGCAATCATTTGGGCGAATTTTACAATAAAAACAAGTCTAATCAGCTGACAGATGAGGAATTCCAGCTCCTACTGGACTACAATGCCCATCTTTACAAGAAAGCAGCTGAGAAGATTTTAACAGGCCAGTTCGCCATTAATCCTTATACCGAAAATGGCAGAAGCATTGCCCCCTACGTCCAGCAACATCAATCCATCACAGGTTTTGAAGCCAATTACCACTTGGGTCAAGCCCGTTTCCTAGAAAAGTTGGATCTAGCTGATGGCAAGCGTCTGGTCAGAGAAAAACTCAAGCAAGCTTGGTTTGAAAAAATAAGAGAGGAGTTGAATCGATGAAGCCTATTCCCTTTTTAACTGAGGAGGAAATTCAAAAACTGCAAGAAGCAGAAGCAAATTCGAGCAAGGAACAAAAGAAAACTGCCGAGCAAATCGAAGCTATCTACACTTCTGGTCAAAATATCCTTGTCTCAGCGTCGGCTGGTTCTGGTAAGACTTTTGTCATGGCCGAGCGTATTCTGGACCAATTGGCGCGTGGTGTCGAAATTTCTCAACTCTTTATCTCAACCTTTACCGTCAAGGCTGCGACTGAACTCAAAGAACGCTTGGAGAAAAAAATCAGCCAACAAATCCAAGAAAGCGATGACGTCGACCTCAAACAACACTTGGGTCGCCAGTTGGCAGACCTACCCAACGCAGCCATCGGAACCATGGACTCTTTTACACAAAAATTCCTTGGTAAACATGGCTATCTGCTTGATATTGCGCCTAATTTCCGTATTTTACAAAACCAAAGCGAGCAACTCCTTCTAAAAAATGAAGTCTTTCATGAGGTATTTGAAGCCCATTACCAAGGTAAACAGAAAGGGACCTTTAGTCATTTGCTGAAAAATTTTGCAGGGCGTGGCAAGGATGAACGGGGGCTACGCCAGCAAGTCTATAAAATTTATGACTTCCTCCAATCCACCAGTAATCCTCAAAAGTGGCTGAGTGAATCTTTCCTCAAAGGTTTTGAAGAGGCTGATTTTACCAGTGAAAAAGAAAAACTGACTGAGCAAATCAAACAAGCCCTTTGGGATTTGGAAAGCTTTTTCCGTTATCATCTGGATAACGATGCCAAGGAGTTTCCTAAGGCTGCTTATTTAGAAAATGTTCAGTTGATTCTGGATGAAATTGGCTCCTTAAATCAAGAGTCCGATAGTAAGGCTTTTCAATCAGTGCTTGCGCGTGTTGTCGCAATTTCGAAAGAGAAAAACGGCCGAGCTCTGACCAATGCGAGTCGTAAGGCTGATTTGAAGCCACTGGCCGATGCCTACAACGAAGAGAGAAAGTCCCAGTTTGCTAAACTAGGACAACTGTCAGACCAGATAACGATTCTCGACTATCAAGAACGTTATCATGGAGACATTTGGAAACTAGCTAAAACCTTCCAAACCTTTATGAGCGATTTTGTGGAGGCTTATCGTCAGCGTAAACGTCAGGAAAATGCCTTTGAATTCGCTGATATCAGCCATTACACCATTGAGATTTTAGAGAAATTCCCGCAAGTCCGTGAAGCTTATCAGGAGCGTTTCCACGAAGTCATGGTCGATGAGTATCAGGATACCAACCATATTCAAGAACGAATGCTGGAATTGCTGTCTAATGGCCACAATCGCTTTATGGTGGGGGATATCAAGCAATCTATCTACCGTTTCCGTCAGGCAGACCCGCAGATTTTCAATGAAAAGTTCCAACGCTATGCGCAAAATCCAAAAGATGGCAAGCTCATTCTCCTCAAGGAAAATTTCCGTAGCAGTTCAGAAGTGCTGTCAGCAACCAATGATGTTTTTGAACGTCTCATGGATCAAGAGGTCGGCGAAATCAACTATGATAACATGCACCAGCTTGTTTTTGCCAATAGCAAACTAACTCCTAATACTGAGAACAAGGCTGAATTTCTCCTCTACGACAAGAACGACACAGGTGAGGAAGAAGAGAGTCAAACAGAAACGAAACTAACAGGCGAAATGCGCTTAGTCATCAAGGAGATTCTGAAACTCCACAAGGAACAAGGTGTTGCCTTTAAGGAAATTGCCCTTCTGACCTCCAGTCGCAGTCGTAATGACCAGATTCTCCTCGCCCTGTCTGAGTACGGAATTCCTGTCAAAACCGACGGAGAGCAAAACAATTATCTCCAATCCCTAGAAGTGCAAGTCATGCTAGACACCCTTCGTGTCATTCACAATCCCCTGCAAGACTATGCCTTGGTTGCCCTTATGAAGTCTCCAATGTTTAGCTTTGATGAGGATGAGTTAGCACGTTTGTCCCTTCAGAAAGCAGAGGATAAAGTCCACGAAAATCTCTATGAGAAACTGGTCAATGCACAAAAAATGGCAAGTAGTCAAAAAGGCTTGATTCACACAGCTCTAGCTGAAAAACTAAAGCAATTCATGGATATCCTAGCTTCTTGGCGCCTGTATGCCAAAACCCACTCTCTCTATGACTTGATTTGGAAGATTTACAACGACCGTTTTTATTATGACTATGTTGGGGCTTTGCCAAATGGTCCTGCTAGACAGGCCAATCTCTATGCACTAGCACTTCGTGCTGATCAATTTGAAAAGAGCAATTTCAAGGGCTTGTCTCGTTTTATTGGTATGATTGACCAAGTCTTGGAAGCCCAGCACGATTTGGCAAGCGTTACAGTTGCACCACCTAAGGACGCAGTAGAGCTCATGACCATCCACAAGAGTAAAGGGTTGGAGTTTCCTTACGTCTTTATTCTCAATATGGATCAAGATTTCAACAAGCAAGACTCTATGTCAGAAGTCATTCTCAGTCGTAAAAATGGACTAGGTGTCAAATACATTGCCAAAATGGAGACAGGGGCAGTGGAAGCCCACTATCCTAAAACCATCAAACTCTCCATTCCTAGTCTGCCCTATAGGCAGAACGAAGAGGAATTACAGCTGGCAAGCTATTCTGAGCAGATGCGTTTGCTGTATGTTGCTATGACGCGGGCTGAGAAAAAGCTCTATCTTGTCGGCAAGGGTTCTCGTGAAAAGCTGGAAGCCAAGGAATACCCAGCAGCCAAAAATGGGAAACTAAATAGCAATACTAGACTGCAAGCACGGAATTTCCAAGATTGGCTTTGGGCTATCAGTAAAGTGTTTACTAAGGACAAGCTCAACTTTAGTTATCGTTTTATTGGCGAAAATCAGTTGACCAGAGAAGCTATCGTTCAGTTGGAAACCAAGAGTCCTCTCCAAGATAGCTCCCAAGCAGACAATCGTCAGTCAGATACCATCAAAGAAGCTCTGGAAATGCTGAAGGAGGTGGAAGTTTATAATACTCTTCACCGCGCAGCTATTGAACTTCCTAGTGTTCAAACCCCAAGTCAAATCAAGAAATTCTACGAACCCGTTATGGATATGGAAGGTGTCGAGATTGCTGGTCAAGGTCAGTCAGTAGGCAAGAAAATCAGCTTTGATTTGCCAGATTTTTCAACCAAAGAAAAGGTAACTGGAGCTGAGATTGGTAGTGCTACCCACGAACTCATGCAGAGAATTGACCTCAGCCAGAGACCAACGCTTGCTAGCCTAACAGAAACACTCAAACAAGTTCAAACTAGCCAAGCTGTCAGAGACAAGATCAATCTTGATAAAATTCTTGCTTTCTTTGACACAGCACTCGGTCAGGAAATTATCGCTAATACCAACCATCTTTATCGCGAGCAACCTTTCTCCATGCTCAAACGAGACCAAAAGAGTCAGGAAGACTTTGTTGTCCGTGGTATCCTTGATGGCTATCTGCTTTACGAAAACAAAATTGTTCTGTTTGACTACAAGACAGACCGCTATGATGAACCAAGTCAACTCGTAGACCGCTATCGTGGTCAGTTAGCTCTATACGAAGAGGCTTTATCACGAGCCTATTCGATTGAAAATATTGAAAAATACTTGATTTTACTCGGTAAAGACGAGGTTCAAGTTGTAAAAGTATAACTTATACTCTTCGAAAATCTCTTCAAACCACGTCAGCTTCACCTTGCTGTAGGTATGGTTACTGACT
>NZ_VMKV01000050.1:8580-16826 GCF_013276335.1 Streptococcus sp. 2100
CAACCTCAAAGCAGTGTTTTGAGCAGCCTGCGGCTAGCTTCCTAGTTTGCTCTTTGATTTTCATGGAGTATTAGAAAGGAGACCTCATGACACTTCCAGTTAGAAAATCCCTGTATGATGCAGTTTTACAGGCTTCGAAAGCGGATACTTGGGAACAAGCTACCAAGGAATGGAATGAAGTTTCCTTGATTTTTAACGGTATTGGCCGTAGCAATTGTGTCTGTGGAAATGCCATCAAATACGCTTATGAACTCTTTAACGGTGTCACAGGCCAACGCCTCTTTCCAATTGGTAGCGACTGTGTTCGTCATTTTCATCAATTGTCCCTTGACCAGCAATTGGAAGAGGAAGAAAAACTGCTCAGAAAGGTTGAAAATCTAACCAGAAAAGCTCAGAAAAAGGAAAAAATCAAGGTCAATAAAAGTGACTTTGACGAGCGACTTCTAAAATGGCTCTGGGAAAAAGGTGTTTTCAAACCCAATCGTGGCAATCAATTTGCGCCTGAGAGAGACTACCAGCTTTTCCTAGAAGTCTTTCAGGGAGGAAGTTGGACCAAGGCGGAACCAAAGAAAAAGGCTCGGATGGAAGAAGTCCTTGAAAAGTGTATCAAACCCTTTTTACTTGGGAAATCGGATGACCAACTCTACCTTGTCAAGCTAGGCAAGGAGAAAATTTACTACGAACAAGAACTTCGTATCCAGGCAGAGAAAGAACGCAAGAAGAGGGATAAAATCGCCAAGCAATATGCAGACAATCTGGTTCTAGCCATGGGACCCGCAGAGCGTGCTTATCAAGATTACTTTGGCTTTACAGAGACCCTGACTCAAGAAGAACGCAAGTGGGAAAAAATTCTTTTTGGTAAAAATAGAGCAGAACGAGCTATCAAGGCCAAACAATACCAAAAAGAGCTGGAAAAAGACCAACGAATTGCCAGTCAGGATCCAATTGAAAGAAAACAGAAGCAGACTTGGCTCCTCAATTCCTATTTTCGTGAGCTTCCTGAAGAAAAAGCTCGATTTTCTAGGCTCTTATTAGAATATCGAAAAAGTGGTGAAGTACCCTTTTCAACTGAATACCTGTCAGATCATCTCATCGACTTTTTCTATAAAATGAAAGCCTTTGAATTTGAAATCGCACCAGAACAAGTCCGAGATTTTCTAAAAAAAAGCCTGCAGGAAGACCATCGCTCATCAGCACAAGGAAGCTGGATAGAAGGAATTCTCCTCAACTGCCTCAAACCATTTTTAGAACGATTAGTGATATGAGTAACACCTGCCGTGGAAATTTCATGGTAGGTTACATTTTATCCAAAAAATAATAGGGAATTGCAAAACTACTACTTGGTATTTTATATATAAAAAAAGTATGAAAACGCAACTCAATTTTAAGACTTTTTGCTAAATAAAGAGTATAATTAAAGTATGTTCCCTTTTTTATAGATAGTACACTAATATAAAAAAGTTAGGCTTACATATTTTTAAAATTTTATTTCAAGGAGGAATAATGGAAAAGTATTTTGGTGAAAAACAAGAACGTTTTTCATTTAGAAAATTATCAGTAGGACTTGTATCTGCAACGATTTCGAGTTTATTTTTTATGTCTGTATTAGCTAGTTCATCTGTGGCTGCTCAAGAGACTAAAGGTGTTCACTACAAATATGTGACAGAGTCAGAGCTATCATCAGAAGAAAAGAAGCAGCTTGTATATGATATTCCGACATACGTGGAGAATGATGATGAGACTTATTATCTTGTTTATAAGTTAAATTCTCAAAATCAACTGGGAGAATTGCCAAATACTGGAAGCAAGAATGAGATGCAAGCCTTAGTTGCTGGTGCTAGTTTAGCAGCTCTGGGGATTTTAGTTTTTGCTGTTTCCAAGAAAAAAATTAAGAATAAAACGGTATTACATTTAGTATTGGTTGCAGGGATAGGAAACGGTATCCTAGTATCAGCCCATGCTTTAGAAAATAATCTTTTACTGAATTACAATACGGACTATGAGTTGACCTCTGGAGAAAAATTACCTCTTCCTAAAGATATTTCAGGTTACACTTATATTGGATATATCAAAGAGGGAAAAACGACTTCTGATTCTAAGGTAAGTAATCAAGAGAAATCAGTAGCCACTCCAATAGATCAACAAAAGGTAGATTATACGATTGCACCGAATTTTATAGAGAATCCATCAAAAATACAAGTGATTAACGGACAGTATGAGGCTGTTCCAGAATTTAGGGATGGACAAGTTGGAACTGTAGCTACAGAGTCCGCTGAAACTAAAGCTGATACATTATCTAGTGATATGAACTCAGAAGTGGAAAGTCACTCTACACCTCCAACCGTAGATTCTTCTCAGAACGGAGAGAATCTTGGAAAACAGAAAGAAGATGCAACTCCAGTCGAGAAGCCAAAAGAAGTAGAAGAAACAAACAAACCTGAAAAAGATGAGTCAAAAGACGAAACTTCAACAAAACCTGAAAATTCTGGTAATGCAACAACAGAGAATAGCCAAACAGTACCAACTGAATCTAATCAAGGTGATACAAATAAAGTTGGAGAGTCAAATAAACCAGAAAATAATGACTCCAAAAATGAAACTTCAGAAAAAACTGTAGAAGAAGTTCCAGTAAAACCAAATGAAGGCACTACAGAAGGAACCTCAAATCAAGGAGCAGAAAATCCAGTTCAATCTGCAGAAGAATCAACAACAAACTCAGGAGAAGATGCAACTCCTAAGTCAGGAGAAAAATCAGGAGAGACTAAAGAAGAATCTACAGACGCTTCAGAAGTTCATTCTGCAACTCCAGTCGAGAAGCCGAAAGAACAAGAACTAGAAAAAACTGTAGAAGAAGTTCCAGTAAAACCAAATGAAGGCACCACAGAAGGAACCTCAACTCAAGGAGCAAAAAATCCAGTTCAATCTGCAGAAGAATCAACAACGAATTCAGAGAAAGTATCACCAGATACATCTAACGAAAATACTGGGGAAGTGTCCAGTAATCCTAGTAATTCGACAACCTCAGTTGAAGAAACAAACAAACCTGAAAAAGATGAGTTGAATGTCGAGCTTGGTAAAGAATCTGGCACGAAAGAATCTGACAAGTATCAGAATGCAGACCAAGCTAAGCGTACTGCCTACGATCAAGCACTTGCGGCAGCGAAAGCTGTAGTAGCTAAAGAAGGTGCAAGTCAAGCAGGGATTGACCAAGCTAAGAATGACCTAGTGGCAGCTGCGGCAGCCTTGAATGGACAAGGGACTGACAAAGAGCCATTACGAACAGCCGCAACAACAGATGCGACAGCTACCAAAGAGACAGCTAAGTATCAAAATGCAACAGCAGACAAGAAAAAAGCTTATGATGCAGCATTAGAAGCCGCTCAAAAAGTTCTAGCAAAAGCAGGAGCTACACAAGCAGAGGTGAATGCAGCTAAGCAAGCAGTAGAGAATGCAAAAGGTCAATTGGATGGAGTGGCAAGCGACAAGTCTGCCTTGAATGCCGAGCTTGGTAAAGAATCTGGCACGAAAGAATCTGACAAGTATCAGAATGCAGACCAAGCTAAGCGTACTGCCTACGATCAAGCACTTGCGGCAGCGAAAGCTGTAGCAGCTAAAGAAGGTGCAAGTCAAGCAGGGATTGACCAAGCTAAGAATGACCTAGTGGCAGCTGCGGCAGCCTTGAATGGACAAGCAACAAGTAAAGATGAGTTGAAAGACGAAATTGAGAAAGACGATGCAACAAAAGCTGACGCCAAGTACACGAATGCAGACCAAACTAAGCGTACTGCCTACGATCAAGCACTTGCGGCAGCGAAAGCTGTAGTAGCTAAAGAAGGTGCAAGTCAAGCAGAAGTTGAGAAAGCTAAGAATGACTTAGTCGCAGCAGCGGCAGCCTTGAATGGACAACCAACAAGTAAAGATGAGTCAAAAGACGAAACTTCAACAAAACCTGAAAATTCTGGTAATGCAACAACAGAGAGCGGACAAACAGAACCAGAACAACCAAAAGGAAATTCAACTGAGGATGTTTCAACCGAATCAAACACAGCCAATTCAAATGGAAACGAAGAAATTAAACAAGAAAATGAAGTAGAACCTGATAAAAAAGTAGAAGTTCAAGAGAAAACAATAGAACTAAGAAGTGTTTCTGATGTGGAGCTCTATAGTTATGAAGGAGATCGGTCAAAACAGCATACAAGCTTGGATAAAGTACCAGATAATAAATCTGCTTATTTCATTAAGATGAAATCAGCTAAATTTAAAGATGTACTACTTCCAGTTTCAAATATTGAGGACACTATAAAGGACGGTAAAGCAGTCTATAAAATTACAGCTAGCTTGGAACACTTGAAGCAATCTGTAGACAATCAATATCAAGACAATTTTACTTATTATCTTCCAAAAGTTGTTCAAAACGATGGCCCTATCTACACATCATTTAAAAAATTAATAACTGATATGAATAGTAGACCAAGTGGAACATTCACACTTGGTGCAACAATGAATGCTCGCGAGTTTGAGTTAAATGAAAACCAAGAAAGTTATGTTACAAATAACTTTACAGGGAAATTGATTGGTAGTCATCAAGGTAAACATTATGCTATCTATAATTTGAAAAAGCCGTTATTTAATACATTAAATAATGCTACTATTCAGGATCTCACCTTGAAAGATGTCAATATTTCTGGTAAGAATCATGTCGCATCAGTTGCTAAGGAAGCCACAAATTCTTCAACTTTAGATAACGTTCACGTAAATGGAATCATTGCTGGTGAGCTAGGTATCGGAGGACTTGTCCAAAAAGTTGATAATTCTACAGTAAGAAATAGTAGCTTCACTGGAAGAATAACAAATACCTTTGTTACAACCTCTCAGTATGCAATTGGTGGCTTAGTAGGACAATTAACTGGATCTAATTCTGTAGTAGACCATTCTATTTCAACAGTAACCATTTCAAGTAATGCAGAATATTCTAACCAAACCATTGGTGGAATTGCAGGTATCGTAGAAAATAATGCAACTGTAAAAAATAGTTATACTGAAGGTGAAATAAATAATGCTAAACCATTCGCTAGAGTTGGTGGAGTTGCAGGTTCCCTATGGACGCAAGAAGGTGGAACAGATGATAATACCGGCCACTTGAATAATGTTCTCAGCGATATGAATATTACAAATGGGAATGCGATTTCTGGTTACCACTTCAATAATATAAAGGAAACAAATGTCTATAGTAATAAAGAAAACAAAGTAGTCAATGTTCAACAAGTTGATGATGAGGTGATGTCAGTTGATTCCACTGTAGAACGTGGTACTGAGATTGAAAAAACAGCAGTTCAAGCTAAGAAAGAGAAGATTACTAAAAAACACACTGTCACAGTGGAAGATTTCACAAATTCTGCTAAACAGGATGTAGATTATACCAAGGCAGCTCATTATCAGGAGACAAGAAAAGTTGCATATAAAAATATAGAAAAATTATTACCTTTCTATAATAGAGACACCATTGTGAAATATGGAAATCAATTATCAACTGATCATAACCTGTATAAGAAAGAACTGTTATCTGTTGTCCCTATGAAAAATGAGGAAGTAGTCTCAGATATCACTTCAAACAAGAATTCTATCAACCATTTATTACTACATTACAACGATGGAACATCTGAGAAAGTAAACATAACCTACCATAATGACTTTGCAAATCTGGCTGAGTATACTATTGGAAGTACAGGTCTAGTATACACACCAAATGCTTTCCTAAAAGATTACACATCTATAATAGACAGAGTTAAAAACGACTTAAATACAGTACAGTATAATCCAACTGCTCTTAAGAATTTGTTAGGAATCTCTGATAATATTAAATTAACAGAACTCTATCTAGATGAGCAATTCACTAAGACAAAAGATCACTTGACTGAGACTCTTAAAAAATTGCTTTCAGCTGATGCTGCTGTTTCTGGAAATAATAGTGCTATTGACAATTACATTGTTGATAAAATCAAGCGAAACAAAGAAGCCTTGATGCTAGGATTAACCTATCTAGAACGCTGGTATGATTTCAAATTTGATAAGGCTAGCGCAAAAGATTTGCTTATGTTCCATATGGATTTCTTTGGTAAGGGAAATACCTCTCCTCTTGATACGATTATTGAACTAGGTAAATCTGGCTACAACAATCTCTTGGCAAAAAATAATGTGGTTACTTACAATGCCTTGCTGACGAATAACTACGGTACAAAAGACCTGTTTAGTGCTTTAGAAGGCTATCGTAAAGCATTTGCACCTACTCAAACTAACAATGACTGGTTTAAATCACAGACCAAGGCTTATATCGTTGAAGAAAAATCTAATATTCCAGAAGTGAGGGCTAACCAGGAAAAAGCTGGTAGCAAGTACTCTATCGGTGTCTATGATCGAATCACTAGCGACAGCTGGAAATACCGTAACATGGTACTGCCTCTACTTACCTTGCCAGAAAAATCAGTCTTTGTTATCTCGACTATCTCTAGTCTAGGATTTGGTGCTTATGATCGTTATCGCAATAGTGACTATAAGGCTGGTGATAAGCTCAATAAGTTTGTTGAAAAGAGTGCTCACGAAACAGCAGAGCGTCAACGAGATCACTATGATTATTGGTATCGTATTCTAGATGAAAAAGGGCGTGAAAAGCTTTATCGAAATATCTTGCTTTATGATGCCTATAAATTTGGAAATGATAATACTGAAGGAAAGGCTAAAAAAGTAGCAGATTTTGATGATCCAAATCCTGCTATGAAACATTTCTTTGGACCTGTTGGAAATAAAGTCGGTCATAATGAACACGGTGCTTACGCCACAGGTGATGCCGTTTATTATATGGGGTATCGTATGTTGGATAAGGATGGAGCTATCACTTATACGCATGAAATGACGCACGATTCAGATCAGGACATTTATCTAGGTGGATATGGCAGAAGAAGTGGACTGGGACCAGAGTTCTTCGCCAAAGGATTGCTACAAGCGCCAGACCATCCAGATGATGCGACCATTACCATTAACTCAATCTTGAAACATTCAAAATCTGATAGTACAGAAGGACAACGATTACAAATACTCGATCCAACTACGAGATTTAAAGACGCAACAGATCTTCAGAACTACGTCCACAATATGTTCGATGTTATTTATATGCTAGAATATCTTGAAGGTAAATCTATCACAGAGAAACTTACTGATTATCAGAAAATGGAAGCTCTTAGAAAAATTGAGAACAAGTATGTAGAAGATCGTGAAGATGGAAATAAGGTTTACGCAACAAATGTAGTCAAAGATTTGACAGTAGAAGATGCTAAAAAACTGACAAGCTTTGAGAGTTTGATTGATAATAACATCCTTTCAGCTCGTGAATACAAGTCTAAAGAATACGAAAGAAATGGCTACTTCACTATTAAGTTATTTGCACCAATTTATGCAGCATTAAGTAGTAATATAGGAACACCAGGTGACCTGATGGGACGTCGTATAGCCTATGAACTACTAGCTGCTAAAGGCTTTAAAGATGGTATGGTACCATATATCTCAAACCAATACGAAGAAGAAGCCAAACAAAATGGTAAAAAGATAACTATTTATGGTAAAGAACGCGGATTGGTGACAGATGACTTGGTTTTGAAAAAGGTATTTAACGGTCAATATAAAACTTGGACAGAATTCAAGAAAGCTATGTACAAAGAACGCCAAGATAAGTTTGGACAATTAAATACAGTGTCATTTAAGGATCCATCAATTCCTTGGTATATTCGCGGAACAAAAACTATCAATAGCGTGACTGAATTACAGAAATTAATGGATGAAGCTGTTCGTAAGGATGCAGAAGATAATCGTTATTCTTGGTATAACTATAATCCAGAATATGATAGTGCGGTTCATAAGTTGAAGAGAGCAATCTTTAAAGCCTATCTTGACCAAACCGATGATTTTAGAAGTTCAATTTTTGAGAATAAAAAATAGTGTTTACTATTAGGAAATAAAAATTGAATGTAGAGAATTAGAATTGTCATTATTAAAAAAGATAAATTTTCCATTCGGAAAATAAAATGTATTGTTGGTTCGGTGTTACTCGGAAGTGTCTTGGTTGCACCGTAACCGTCCAATAGCGAAGTATATTGAAAAATCTCCAGACTAGGGAACTCACGGATAGTTCCTAATCTGGAGATTTCTTATTTGCACTTTTCTTGTACAACTTTATTCCATGGTAAATAAGCCTC
>NZ_VMKV01000051.1:0-15244 GCF_013276335.1 Streptococcus sp. 2100
TTCTATCATTTCGAGATTGAGGGATTGAAAAAAACTTACTTCAAGCTTGCCAATACGAATTTTAAGCAGAATATCATTTCTCTTTTTAGAATCAAAACGACGAGATTGTGGAATCTCTACAGGAACAATAGGTTGTGGCATTAAAATATCCTCCAATAGTTTTACTTTACTAATAGTATACAGGAGGTCTTCCATGAATGATAGATACCTTGTTATGACGCGCTTACTTTAGAATAGTACGTTATAGATGTTAAAATATTTCTAGAAATTAATTTGACTTTCCTAATCGATTTGTTCACATCTTGTTTTAATCTACTATATATAGGGTACTTGAAAGGCTATCATCGGACAAAATAAGGAAGGCATGATATAATATAAGGTAGATTTCTATGTCATAAAACAAGAAGTGTTTGGACATCATTCATTTGAGAACTCTTTATGTTCAAACGATAGTAAAATAAAATAGGGGATCTAAACCCTTGCTACGAAAGGAAAAAAACTCAATGGCTACTATTCAATGGTTTCCTGGTCACATGTCTAAAGCGCGTCGACAGGTTCAGGAAAATTTAAAATTTGTTGATTTTGTGACGATTTTAGTTGATGCACGCTTACCTCTATCTAGTCAAAATCCTATGTTGACCAAGATTGTTGGTGATAAACCAAAACTCTTGATTTTAAACAAGGCCGACTTGGCTGATCCAGCAATGACCAAGGAATGGCGTCAGTATTTTGAATCACAAGGAATCCAGACGCTAGCTATCAACTCCAAAGAGCAAGTAACTGTAAAAGTTGTAACCGATGCTGCTAAGAAACTCATGGCTGATAAGATTGCTCGCCAAAAAGAACGTGGTATCAAGATTGAAACCTTGCGTACCATG
Organism: Streptococcus sp. 2100; assembly: GCF_013276335.1. Taxonomy (NCBI): domain Bacteria; kingdom Bacillati; phylum Bacillota; class Bacilli; order Lactobacillales; family Streptococcaceae; genus Streptococcus; species Streptococcus sp. 2100. Next base: position 879 of record NZ_VMKV01000051.1, read on the forward strand.
GTTATTGGGATTCCAAACGCTGGTAAATCCACTCTTATGAACCGTTTGGCTGGTAAGAAAATCGCAGTTGTTGGCAATAAACCAGGTGTTACCAAGGGACAACAATGGCTTAAAACCAATAAAGACCTGGAAATCTTGGATACACCGGGGATTCTCTGGCCTAAATTCGAAGACGAAACTGTTGCTCTTAAACTAGCCTTGACTGGAGCTATTAAGGACCAGTTGCTTCCTATGGATGAGGTAACTATTTTTGGCCTCAATTATTTCAAAGAACATTATCCAGAAAAGCTGGCCGAACGCTTCAAGCAAATGAAAATTGAAGAAGAAGCGCCTGTTATTATTATGGACATGACCCGTGCCCTCGGTTTCCGTGATGACTATGACCGTTTTTACAGTCTCTTCGTGAAGGAAGTCCGCGACGGCAAACTCGGTAACTATACCTTAGATACATTGGAAGACCTCGATGGCGACGATTAAAGAAGTCAAAGAACTCCTTGCTACGGTCAAGGACTTAGATAACCCTATTTTTTTAGAGCTTGAACAGGATAATCGCTCTGGAGTTCAAAAAGAAATTAGCAAGCGTAAAAAAGCCATTCAGGCTGAATTGGATGAAAATTTGCGTTTGGAATCTATGCTTTCCTATGAAAAGGAAATTTACAAGCAAGGAGTGATCTTGATAGCAGGTGTTGACGAGGTCGGCCGAGGTCCTCTGGCTGGGCCAGTAGTCGCTGCAGCCGTTATTTTACCTCAAAATTGTAAGATTAGAGGCCTCAATGACAGCAAGAAAATTCCTAAAAAGAAACATCTGGAGATTTTCCAAGCAGTTCAAGACCAAGCCTTGTCAATTGGCGTTGGTATCATGGATAATCAGGTCATCGACCAAGTCAATATCTACGGAGCAACTAAACTGGCCATGCAGGAAGCAATCTCCCAGCTCAGTCCTCAACCTGATCACCTCCTGATAGATGCCATGAAACTGGAATTGCCCATTTCACAAACTGCCATCATCAAAGGTGATGCTAATTCCCTCTCTATCGCAGCAGCTTCTATAGTAGCCAAGGTGACCCGTGATGAATTGATGAAGGAATACGATCAGCGGTTTCCTGGCTATGATTTCGCTACTAATGCAGGATATGGAACAGCTAAACACCTAGAAGGACTCGAAAAACTAGGAGTTACCCCAATTCACCGAACCAGCTTTGAACCTGTTAAATCACTGGTTTTAGGTAAAAAAGAAAGTTAATTGAAAGGAAATACCATGGAGGAACAGTCGGAAATAGTCCGTTCTAAGAAAGAATTCGCCTTTGCATCCAGCACTATCCTATCCCAAGTTGGTCGAGGAATCATTGTCGGCCTCGTCGTTGGAATTATCGTCGGATCCTTTCGTTTCTTAATTGAAAAGGGCTTCCACCTGATACAAGGACTTTATCAAGATCAAGGGCACCTAGTGCGCAATCTTTTTGTACTGGTTTTGTTTTATATACTCATCTGTTGGCTCAGTGCTAAATTAACTCGATCAGAAAAAGATATCAAAGGCTCAGGAATTCCGCAAGTCGAAGCCGAACTGAAAGGCCTCATGTCCCTCAACTGGTGGGGCGTTCTTTGGAAAAAATATGTGCTAGGAATGCTTGCTATTGCCAGCGGCCTCATGCTGGGGCGTGAAGGGCCAAGTATCCAACTGGGAGCAGTTGGTGGTAAAGGAATTGCCAAGTGGCTCAAATCCAGTCCAGTAGAGGAACGTTCCTTAATTGCCAGTGGAGCTGCAGCAGGTTTAGCCGCAGCCTTTAATGCACCAATAGCAGGCCTCCTCTTTGTAGTAGAAGAAGTTTATCACCATTTTTCGCGCTTTTTCTGGGTTTCTACACTAGCAGCCAGCATCGTAGCAAACTTTGTGTCTCTGCTCATGTTCGGTTTGACACCAGTATTGGATATGCCAGATAACATTCCTCTCATGACCCTAGATCAATACTGGATTTATCTTGTGATGGGAATTTTCCTTGGATTTTCCGGTTTTCTCTATGAAAAAGCTGTGCTCGATGTCGGTAGACTTTATGATTGGATTGGTCAAAAAATCCATTTGGATAGAGCTTATTATCCAATTCTTGCTTTTATTCTCATCATACCAGTCGGAATTTTTTTACCCCACGTCCTTGGTGGTGGAAATCAGGTTGTCCTTTCCCTAACTGAGCAAGATTTTAGTTTCCAAGTTCTATTAGCTTACTTTTTAATTCGCTTTATCTGGAGCATGATTAGTTATGGAAGTGGTCTTCCAGGAGGCATTTTCCTACCAATTTTGGCGCTTGGTTCCTTACTTGGTGCCCTAGTTGGTGTTATCTGCGTCAATCTTGGACTTGTCAGTCAAGAGCAATTCCCTATATTTGTCATTCTAGGAATGAGTGGCTATTTTGGAGCAATATCAAAAGCTCCCTTAACTGCCATGATCCTCGTAACTGAGATGGTAGGAGATATTCGCAACCTCATGCCACTTGGTCTTGTCACTCTTGTTTCTTATATTATCATGGATTTGCTCAAGGGTACACCAGTCTATGAAGCCATGCTGGAAAAAATGCTTCCAGAAGAAGTATCCAGTGAAGGAGAAGTTACCCTTATCGAAATACCAGTTTCTGATAAGATTGCTGGAAAACAAGTACACGAACTCAACTTACCACACAACGTCCTCATCACTACCCAAGTCCATAATGGCAAGAGCCAAACAGTTAATGGCTCAACCAGAATGTATCTGGATAATATGATTCACCTGGTTATTCCAAAAAGTGAAATTGGAAAAGTCAAAGATTTGTTGTTGTAGAGTTTGTTTACATAATTTATCTTATGTAAACAGCTGACCTGATTTATTTAGAAAACCGATTCTCAGCAATGAGATCGGTTATTTTTTACTGATGAGGAATTTTACATATAAATAATTGAGCTTTGGTAAAAATAAGACTATAATTAAGTTAGAAATGATAAAGCATAAAGCTAGAAAGGAGTTTACTGTATCAAATCTGTACAGTAAGATTAAAATCATGAAAAAGAAAACAATAGCAATTATACAGTGCATTTTGTATCTCATAGCTCCCTTATATAGCTCTTCAGTTATGTAGTATTAACAGAACTTTAGTGGGTGAGATTTTTTTATTTTCCTTATTCTGTTAACTATTTCATTCTGGTTTAGTATTTGGAAGCTAGAAAAAGCACTAGCTAATGATTCACAATGAAACTCCAAAGACTTAGATCCGTATTACACAGGTCTAAGTTTTTTAAAAAGCTCTATAACATCTTTCCGAAAAACTATAATTTTCTTGAAAAATAAATAAGTCCATGCTATACTACTAATAGACTTATTTATGGAGAAAATACATGAAACGTGAGATTTTACTGGAACGAATCGACAAACTAAAACAAATCATGCCCTGGTATATTCTTGAATACTACCAATCTAAGCTTGCTGTTCCTTACAGTTTTACAACCTTGTACGAATACCTCAAGGAATATGATCGATTTTTCAGCTGGGTTTTGGAGTCTGGTATCTCAAACGCTGATAAAATGTCTAATATTCCTTTATCTGTCTTGGAAAACATGTCAAAGAAAGATATGGAGGCTTTTATACTTTATCTACGTGAACGTCCCTTGCTGAATGCCAATACAAGCAAACAAGGTGTTTCTCAGACAACCATCAATCGGACCTTATCAGCGCTTTCCAGTCTTTACAAGTATCTGACCGAGGAGGTTGAAAACGACCAGGGCGAACCTTATTTCTATCGTAATGTAATGAAGAAAGTTTCAACAAAGAAAAAGAAAGAGACCCTTGCTGCCAGAGCTGAAAACATCAAGCAAAAACTCTTTTTAGGTGATGAAACAGAAGGTTTTCTAACTTATATTGACCAAGAGTACCCACAACAGCTTTCAAATCGAGCTCTCTCATCATTCAACAAAAATAAAGAACGAGATTTAGCCATTATTGCCCTTCTCTTGGCATCGGGTGTTCGCTTATCTGAAGCTGTTAATCTGGATTTAAGAGATCTCAATCTAAAAATGATGGTTATTGATGTCACTCGAAAAGGTGGCAAACGCGATTCGGTCAATGTTGCTGCCTTTGCTAAGCCTTATTTAGAGAATTATCTGGCCATTCGAAATCAACGCTATAAGACGGAAAAAACAGACACAGCCCTCTTTTTGACACTCTATAGAGGTGTTCCCAATCGTATTGACGCTTCCAGCGTTGAGAAAATGGTTGCTAAATACTCAGAGGACTTCAAAGTCCGTGTAACACCCCATAAACTGCGCCATACCCTAGCAACTAGGCTCTATGATGCTACTAAATCGCAAGTTTTGGTCAGTCACCAGCTAGGACATGCCAGTACACAAGTCACTGACCTCTATACTCATATCGTCAATGATGAACAAAAGAATGCCTTGGATAGTTTATAATTTTACGTAATATAACTTATGTAAAATTTTTATCAAGAAAAGAAGCTGCTAAAAATAAGCAACTTCTTTTCTTGATATCTGATACCAGTAAAGTAGCGTGAAATATCAATTGTTTCTATATTTTTGAAGTTCTCGTCTACCTACTACTAATTAAAATAATGTAGATAAGGAAGGATATTTTTGCTTGTAGGAATTTTAAAAATCAAGCTTTTCTGGATTCAAATCTCTTCACAATAACAGTTAAACGCCAACGGTAGAGAGCCCCGCTCACGATTAGACTAATAATCAAACCAATCCAGTAAGAATAAGCTCCAAAATCTGTTAGAGAGTCGAATACCATAGCTACTGGGAGTGTCACCCCCCAGTAACCAACCAAACCAAGGTAAAAAGGAATAACGGTATCCTTATACCCCCGTAAAATTCCCTGAAGCGGTGCCGCAAAGGTATCTGCTAACTGGAAGAAAAGGCTATAAGTCAAAAAACGCGCTGTCAAATCAATAAATTCTGGATCGTTACCATAAAGACTGGCCACATTTCCCCTAAAAATGTAAAGGAAGGTTAAGGTGAAGGCCGCAAAAATGAGGGCAGTCCATCTTCCTAGACCAATATAGGTTTTCGCATCATCAAATCGCTTGGCTCCCACTTCATAGGAAACGACAATAGCCATAGCAGACGAGATACTCATGGGAAAGGCGTACATGAGACTTGAAAAGTTCATAGCTGACTGGTGACTAGCGATAATCAAGGACGAGAACTTAGCCATAATCAAGCCAACCACGGAAAAGATAGCCACTTCCGCGAAAACAGTTCCCCCAATAGGAAGACCTAAACGAACTCCTTCCTTGATTTTATCCATATTAAATGGAATTCGTCTTTCAAGGTGTAGGGCTTTGAGCTTCTCCTGTTTAAATAAAACCAGAACAGAAATTCCCAGCAAGACCCAATAAGCCAAGGAAGTACCTAAACCAGCACCAGCCCCTCCCAGCTCTGGAACTCCAAAGGCACCGTAAATCAAGAGATAGTTAAATCCGCTATTGAGAGGGAGTAACAAAAGCATGAGATACATAGACAGTTTGGTCAAGCCCAGCGAATCCAGTAAGGAACGAATGACACTAAAGAGCAACAAGGGGATAATCCCGATAGATAAAAACCAAAGATAGCGAACCGCTACTGCTGCCACTGGTGCTTCTAGTCCGATATGATTCAAGATTGGTGGTGCCAAGAAAAGCACCATCCCCAGCAAGATCACAGATAGACCCAAGGCCAGATAGATGAACTGGTAAAAATCTGACGCAACTTCTTCCTTTTTGCCTCGACCAAGATGATGACCAATGATGGGCACCAAGGCCGACACAATTCCTGTTAGAAAGGTAAAGAAAGGATTCCAGATACTGGTTGCCATAGACACACCAGCCAAGTCCATAGTATTGTATTGACCTGTCATTGCAGTGTCAACAAAAGAGGCAGAATAATTGGCAAATTGGTAGATCAGGATTGGGAAAAATATCTTTAAAAATAATACTAACTTCTCTCGTAAACACTTTGTCTTATACATACTTCTCTTTCTATTCTGATTTATCTAAACCAAAGAGTTTCAGACCATAGTTTTTCAAACTTAGCGGAGGATTATTAGATTTTGAAGTAGTATGCCAACACGCACATGTACGACAATAATAGCTTCTAACTAAACCTCCATTATCATATTGAACCGCATGGTCAGCTTTTTCTTTAGTTTCATATTGAATTTTAGAACGATTAGATGCGGGACAGTAAATTCCGCTATTAGATTTTGCTTTTCTCTCCCTACGTTTTCGAAAATAATTCATATTCCAACTCCTATCAAGCTTGATAAACGATTTGTCCCTTACAGATGGTATATTTAACTTGCCCTTTTAAGGTTTCACCGATGAATGGTGAATTAGCTGCTTTGGAAGCAAAATGGGAGTCCACAAGGCGGTCAGCCTTAGCATCAAAAATAGTGATGTCCGCTGGACCATTCTCAGCCAAGTAACCTGCTTCAAAGTTGTAAAGCTTGGATGGGTTGTATGTCATTTTTTCAAGTAATTCCATCAAGCTTAACTCACCAGCTTCCACCAAATAAGTTAAACCGAGAGAAAGAGATGTTTCTAAGCCAGTCATACCAGACGGCGCCTTGGTAATATCCTCAACATTTTTTTCATCCGCATGGTGAGGCGCGTGGTCTGTCGCGATAACTGTGATGACGCCTGATTTAAGACCTTCAATCACGGCACGACGGTCTGATTCCAAACGAAGTGGCGGATTCATCTTAGCATTGCTTCCTTGTGTCAAAAGGAGCGCTTCAGTCTTAGAAAAATGCTGTGGCGCTACTTCTGCTGTGACTTGCGCACCTAGCCCCTGAGCAAACTCCACTACTTTAACACTTTCTTCCTTCGACAAATGCTGGATGTGAACGTGGGCCTTGGTTGCATAGGCAATCATGACATCACGCGCCATCATAGCATACTCAGCCACCCCAGTTGCACCACAGATATGGAAATGTTCTTTAGCAATATTTTCGTTAAAGCCAAGAATCCCATTCAAACCTGGATCTTCCTCATGAAGACTAATAAAGGTATTAAGCTTTTTGGCTTTCTCCATGGCTTCCTTGACAACTTTACTACTTTCAAGCGGAATACCGTCATCAGAAAAACCAACAGCTCCAGCTTCTAAGAGTGCTTTAAAGTCAGTCAAATCTTGCCCATTAAAATTCTTCGTAATGGTCGCAACCGTCTTAACATTGATTTTTTCCTTGGCAGCAGATTGAAGAACTTCTTGCAAAGTCTCCACGTCCGAAATGGTTGGACTAGTATTAGCCATCATGACAACTGTTGTAAAACCACCGGCAGCAGCTGCTAGGGCACCTGTATGAATATCTTCCTTGTGGGTTTGACCAGGTTCACGGAAATGAACATGAATATCGACCAAGCCAGGAGCAACTACAAGACCACTAGCATCAAGCACCTCCGTCCCTTCTTCTTTAATCTCAGACGCAATGTTGACAATTTTCCCATCTTGGACTAAGACATCACACACTTGATCCAAACCAGACTTGGGATCCATTACACGACCATTTTTGATTAGTAGCATCTACTTTCTCCTTTATTCATAGAAATCAACTTGGGTATCCAACAATTTATCCCCATCATAAACAAACTTGGCTGAAAAGAAGGGTTTATCCTCTAAAAGCCACCCAACAAAGGTATGGTCACCTTCCCAAGTCGGCTTACTCAAAACCTCGTCATAGGGAACCCATTCTAGCGTCCCCTCATTGCAGTCAATCAAGTCCCCCTCAAACTCCGTCACCTTAAAAACATAGGTGTACCAGTCTAAATCTGGCGTAAATTCAGGAAAAGTGATGACACCTTTTAGAACTGGCTTGGCTTTGAGCCCTGTTTCTTCGAGGATTTCACGCGCCGCGCACTCCTGAGGGGTCTCTCCTCGCTCTAGCTTACCACCCACACCAATCCATTTCCCTTCATGGACATCATTGGGTTTCTTATTGCGGTGGAGCATAAGCAGTTCTTTCCCGTTATCAATGTAGCAAATCGTCGCTAACTGAGGCATATTTTCTCCTTATCTAAGCCAATCGATTGGCTCTTGTCCTGTCTCTTTTAAGAATGCATTTGTCTTGGAAAAAGGCTTGGAACCCCAAAATCCTCTATAAACTGACAAAGGACTGGGATGGGCTGATTCGATAATCAAGTGATGAGGATTGGTAACCAAGGTCTTCTTCTTACGTGCATAGGCTCCCCAGAGTACAAAAACGACTGGTCTATCTAGATGATTGACCACCTGAATCACAGCATCCGTAAAAGGCTCCCATATCTGACCAGCATGACCATTGGCCTGTCCAGCAGGAACCGTCAAACAAGCATTAAGAAGCAAGACTCCTTGCTCAGCCCAAGTTGTCAAATCATGAGATTTCTTAACGCCGATATCGTCTGACAATTCCTTCAAGATATTTTGCAAGGACGGCGGAGCTGGAATAGAGTCAGGGACAGAAAAACTCAAGCCCTGAGCTTGCCCTGGTCCGTGATAGGGGTCTTGCCCTAGAATGACCACCTTAACGTCTTCAAGCGGTGTTGTCAAGAGAGCTTGAAAAACCTTTTCCTTGGGTGGATAAATAGTCCCCTGAGCATAGACCTGATTCATAAACTGATTGATTTTCCCAAAATAACCCTCAGGTAATTGCGCCTTAATCAAAGCATGCCAAGACGAGTGTTCCATAGCCGACTCCTTCGTTTTTACTGCCTCTATTATAGCAAAAAGTGGCTTTCTAAACCACTTTTTACAGTTTATCTAAAGATTTAATAAATCGACTATATACGATTTGAATACGTGAATACAGTTTATAAAGACTGGCTATTTTTTATAATTACTTTTTAAATCATTAAGCATTTTACTACCTCTTTCGAAGATTATCTTTTCTGAAATATTTTTAAACATATTAAAATCTATTTCAGAAAAAGGAGTTTCTTTAGAAACTTGCCATATAGTTTTTAAATAATTTTTTTCTAAAAAGTCGTCAAAATTAGAAAACAATCGAAAATACAATGCATTCTCTTGGTGTAAAATCGCTCTTTTTAAAGGATAATACTCTTTAATATTATTAACTTTTTGTTCGTAGGCATACTTTGCTACATGATCTAGGTATATATCAAAAAAGTCATGAGGAAAATCTCCCATACAGCCATTACGATTCATATTGAGGCTATATTTTCGATTAGTAAGATAATTCGGAAATATATTTCCTATTACTCTAAGATTATCTACTTGTGAATCCCTTCTCCCAATATAATCCCCTTCTTTGACTAATGATGAAGATTTCCAAGTAAAAATTAAATCGCCAGAGAAATTTTTCTTATCAAAAAACTTAAAAAGAGATTGATAAATACTATTTGCTAATTGACAAGTGTCAGATGTAAATTCATAATTAACAGCTTCATTAAAATCAACTTCAGACATTTCAATGTACTCTTCAATAGTAATATTAGCTTTTTTTGTAGTCATTAGCTCGTCTCCTTTAAAATGTGATCTTTGCAAGAATATTTTTATCCAAACAATCCAGCAAGTCTTGGTAAGAATGGACTTCGTAAGTTGGCTGGGCTTGTGTGTGATTTTCGAGGTGATGAGGGTTGTACCAGATTGTGTCAATCCCCGCATTATTGCCACCTTGAATGTCGGCGGTTAGAGAATCTCCAATCATCAGCGTCTTTTCTTTACTAAATCCAGCAATCTGCTGACCGATTTTTTCATAAAATAGAGCATTCGGCTTTTGAGTTTGCAATTGCTCAGAGATAAAGACTTGATTGAAATAAGGTCCTAGACCAGATTGAGCCAAACGTCCTGTCTGAATGGCAGTAATGCCATTTGTCGCAGCATACAAGTCATAATCACGATCAATGAGGCTGTCCAAGAGATCATGAGCGCCCGATAGTGTTTGTCCCTGCTGGGCGAGGTAAAATTGGTAACGTTGGGCAAGAAAACTACCGTCTTTTTCCTGTCCAAAATGAGCAAATAAACGAGAAAAGCGCTTGTTAACCAGCTCTTGTTTACTGATTTTCTTCAGCTCCAAGTCTTTCCAGAGAGCCTTGTTCATAGGAACGTAATAATCTTTATAAGCCTGAATATCCGCAACTCCTTCTTCTTTTAGAAGTTGGGTCAAAGCCACATCCTCAGCAGCATCAAAATCAAGAAGAGTGTGGTCGAGGTCGAAGAGTAGAAATTTGTAGGACAATTTGAGGTTTTCCTTTCTGAAAATTCATTAAGAACATTATATCATAAAGCACCTCATACAATTAACTAATTTAATCACTTGAAAAAATTCGAACACTTTCTATACAACTAACAGCCCAAATCGTCCAGAATAGAACAATCCTAACTATCGAATACCCTAACTTCATAAATATCCATGTGATTCTAGGTCTAGAATTCCTATAAACTAAATGTTTTCGTACTCTTCTAAGTAATTGATTGCCTTAAACTTTAATTTTTGAAGGATTCTAAAGCTAGAATAGTCTCATCACAATCAGTTTTGAATGATTCACAATTTAGAAACACTATAGGTTTACTCTTGTTAAAATAAAAAGGAACTGCCCAAAGCAATCCCTTTTTATTTACTTAAAATTTGATAGTTGAGATAATCAATAGCCCACCTATAAAAAGTGTTATAGTAAAATTCCTTATTTATTGATTTCAAGCTCAGACAACTGTGTTTGAATAACTGACAGTTCTGCACCAGCCTGAAGAAGAGCAGCTGCAGTATAAGCACCTTCTACAATTGGAACCCTATTGATGATGATACTTTTATCACTGAAATCAGCCACCATTTCTAAGTTCATTTTAGCAGAACCCAGGTCAAAAAAGGCTAATAAGGTATCTGCTGGATTTTCGGAAACAACCCTATCTACTTGATCAAAACTTGTTCCAATTCCTCCATCTTCGGTTCCTCCTACATAAGTAATCGGAACATCTTTAGCTACTTCACTAATCAGTTCAACGACACCTTCTGCAATGTTTTTGGAATGTGAAACGATAACAAGACCAATACTTCCCATTAAACCACCCCAGTTTCTAAAAGAGCAGTAAAGAGTAATCCTGATGAGAATGATCCAGGATCAATATGTCCAAGAGAACGTTCTCCTACATAAGACGCCCTTCCTTTAGTTGCAAGTAAATCTTTGGTAGCATTCACTACCTTATCAATAACCTCTTGAGTCAATTGACCAGCAGACAAAGCAGCAATAACAGGAGTCCAAACATCAACCATTGTCTTTTCTCCAACTTCTGCTTTCCCACGTTTGACAATCATATCCAAACCGCTTTGTAAGATTTCCTCTATTTTCGAATTAGAGTCAGCCTTGGCCATGCCCATAAAAGCAGAGCCATACAAGGGACCAGAAGCACCGCCTACCTTACTCAGCAGTTGCATTGAGACAAGTTTAAACACATCACTGTTAGTTTCAAATTGCTTTCCTTCTAAGTTTTCCATAACTGCAGCCATGCCACGCGCCATATTTCCACCGTGGTCTCCATCTCCTATCGGAGTGTCTAACTCACTAAGGTAATCTTTCTGTTCTTGAATCTTTTCATTAAAAAGCTTCATCCATTCAAGAGCTTGTTCAGCATTCATGCGACATTTCCTCCTTGAATTTTACCAAGCTGGTGTAGTAACAGGTGCATTTAGAGCATCCAACCATTCATCATCTGCCAATCGAATCAATGTTAATGATAAGCCAGCCATATCGATTGATGTCATATAGTTTCCAATTTTCTTAAATGCCAACTCAACACCTTTTTCATGGAGCAATTTAGCCACATCATTTGCAAATACGTATTGCTCCATAAGAGGAGTGCTTCCTAAACCATTGATGAGAAGGCCATAGCGTTCACCAGCCTTAAGTTGGAAACCTTCAGATAGTTTTTCAACCAATTCTGAGGCCAATTGTGCTGAAGGTTGCATTTTCTCTTTTTTATATCCTGGCTCACCGTGAATACCAACTCCATATTCAAATTCATCATCTTCTAGAACAAATCCTGGTTTCCCAACTTCTGGAACAGTAGCGCCAGATAGAGCTAATCCAATTGTTTTAATTTCTAAGACAAGTTTGTCGGCCAAGTCCTTCATTTCAGATAATGATTTACCAGAACGAGCCGCATTACCCAAAATTTTATGAACTAAAATAGTACCTGCAACACCTCTACGGCCTTGGGTATAGAGACTATTTTCAACCGCAATATCATCATCGACTACAACACTTGCTACATCAATACCTTCCATTTCAGCAAGTTCTTGTGCAATTTCAAAGTTCATAATGTCACCAGAATAGTTCTTGATGACCATGAAAACTCCAGCACCTTCATCAGCCGCCTTAATGGCTTCTAAAATTTGGTCCGGAGTAGGTGAAGTGAAGACTGCTCCACAAATGGCAGCAGACAACATTCCATCTCCTACAAATCCAGCATGACTGGGTTCATGTCCTGAACCTCCACCTGAAATGAGTCCAACTTTTCCTGTCTTTTCTGCCTTTCTAACGATAACATCAAAACCATCTAAGCGTTGAACCAAGTCATCATGCATGAATGACAACCCCTGCAACATTTCATCAAAAACTTGTGTCTGTTCATTTATAATTTTTTTCATGAGAAACTCCTTTCGGCATCTACCTTTGTTTTCGATTTCATTATATACTTTTTATTGCTGGATGATAAGGGACAGATTCTATTATTTGTCCCCTTTTAAACCCGTTTCAAACATTTTTTTGGTAAAATGAAGTAAGTAAAAGAAAGGCTTCCTATGGCATCATCACTCATTACAAAAAAACGGATTGCCAAGGCATTTAGAGACCTATTAGCTACTAGAGAATTTGATAAAATCTCCATTGTAGATATCATGGAATCAGCTGGCATTCGTAGACAGACCTTTTACAATCATTTTCTTGACAAATATGAACTGCTAGACTGGATATTTGAAACTGACTTAACCGAGTATATCACCAATAACTTGGACTTCATTTCAGGCCAAAAACTATTACAAGAATTATTTCTTTATTTCGAACAAGAGCGTGATTTTTATATTCAACTTTTTGATATTCAAGGGCAAAATAACTTCTATGACCACTTTATCAGCTACTGTCGCTTGCTTGTATCAAAAATTTTAAGAGAATATGGTCAGATTGATAGCGATTCATCTGCTTATACTTGTTTTTTGCTAGATTATCACTCACATGCTCTAGCAGAAATCGTGAAGGCTTGCGTCAATAAAAAAAGTCCAGTTCCACAACCAGACTATCTCATCATGACAATTATTGGAAAGAGGCCACAATGACATTTATTTCAAATCATAAACAGAAAATTATTTCAAGTTACATTTCAGCAACTGTCAGCAGTCATCCTGAATTAGAAAAACACCCTACTTTACCACTAGTCTATCAAAAAAATCGCAATCCTCATCAGGTTCCAATATTGTCGGGTGGAGGTTCCGGTCACGAACCCGCTCATATTGGATATGTGGGAAAAGGAATGCTTACTGCTGCTATCTATGGCCAATTATTTACTCCTCCTACAAGAACTGAAATCTTAGAGTCCATTCGTTTTTTAAACAATGGTCACGGTGTCTTCATCATTGTAAAAAATTTCGAAGCAGACATCAAAGAATTTAGCTGGGCCATTAATACTGCTAGACAAGAAGGAATTAAGGTCGGCTATAGTCTAGCACACGACGATATTTCTATTGAACCTCACAATAGATTTCAAATTAGAGGAAGAGGGCTTGCAGGGACTATTTTACTTCATAAAATCCTAGGATATGCGGCTCAGAACGGTGCTGACATCGAGCAACTAACTAATTTAGGTTATGAACTTGCTACCGAAATCGCAACAATTGGCTTTGCAACGAAATCGGCTAGTCTCCCCCAAGCCACCCTTCCACTATTTAACTTGGAAGAAGGAAATATTTCTTATGGTATTGGGATACATGGCGAAGAAGGCTATCGTATAGTCCCATTCCAATCATCGGAAATCCTTGCAAATGAAATTATAAGTAAATTAAGATTGCACTATCATTGGAAAAAGGGTGATCAATTTATATTGCTTGTAAATAATCTAGGCACTACCAGCAACTTAGAAATGGGTATATTTATCAATGATCTCCTTCAACTCTTAGAAATTGAAGGAATCACTATTACATTTATAAAATCAGGAACATTTATGACCAGTCTGGATATGGCAGGTATATCCGTAACTCTTTGCCCTGCGAAAAATAAACAATGGTTAGAAGCGCTCAATGCTCCAACAACAGCTTTTTCATGGTAATTTGCTTGTATAACTCAAAAGGGCTACATCACTTGTTAGACCTTTGCTTTTATCTTATACTCAATGAAAATCAAGGAGCAAACTAGGAAACTAGCCGCAGG
>NZ_VMKV01000052.1:0-6844 GCF_013276335.1 Streptococcus sp. 2100
TTATACTCAATGAAAATCAAAGAGCAAACTAGGAAGCTAGCCGTAGGTTGCTCAAAGCACTGCTTTGAGGTTGCAGATAGAGCTAACGCGGTTTGAAGAGATTTTCGAAGAGTATAAACAAGGCGAAGTTTGACTTTTTCTAGTTTATTGGGGTACAATAGAGAAAAGATAGAAATGAAGTGAAAAATATGCTACCTGCTTATATGAAAATCCATGATCAGATTAAAAAGGATATTGACGAGCACCGTTGGGCTATTGGTGAGAGGCTTCCCAGTGAAAGAGATTTAGCAGAGCAGTTTTCGGTCAGCCGCATGACCCTCCGCCAAGCCGTATCTCTATTGGTTGAAGAAGGTGTCTTAGAGCGCAGAGTTGGAAGTGGCACCTTTGTGTCCAGTACTCGGGTACAAGAAAAGATGCGAGGGACAACCAGTTTTACTGAAATTGTTAAGTCCCAAGGTAAAGTACCCTCTAGCCAGCTCATTTCCTACAGAAAAACCATTCCCAATGAGCAGGAAGTTGCCAAGCTAGGAATTTCTCCTACCGAAAATATTATCCGAATGGAGCGGGTCCGCTATGCCGACAAAGTTCCTCTGGTTTATGAAGTTGCTTCTATTCCTGAAAAATTCATTAAGGACTTTAAAAAAGAAGAAATCACTAGTCATTTCTTCCAAACACTGCAAAAACATGGCTACCGTATTGGTAAATCACATCAGACCATCTATGCTCGCCTTGCTAAGGAAAAAATCGCCCACTATTTAGAAGTTGAAAAAGGACATGCTATTCTTGGTCTGACTCAGGTTTCCTACCTAGAAGATGGTACTGCATTTGAATACGTAAAAAGTCAGTATGTAGGCGAACGCTTTGAATTTTATCTTGAAAACAATTAATACTCTTCGAAAATCTCTTCAAACCGCGTCAACGTCGCCTTGCCGTACTCAAGTACAGCCTGCGGCTAGTTTCCTAGTTTGCTCTTTGATTTTCATTGAGTATAAAATACTACGCAAAAACTCTCTGTTCACGGACAAAGAGTCTTTTTTATTTTTCTAAGAGTAAATCTTTCAAAGAAATCAGTGTTACTGCAATTAAAATCATTGCCATGCCAAGAAAATCAATAGGATAAAATTGTTCATTCATGATTAGGAAAGCAAAGAAAACAGCCGAAATTGGCTCAATTGAAGCCAACAAACTTGACTTGACCGGCCCAATCAGACTGGCTCCTTTTAGAAAGGCTGTATAGGCAAAGACAGTCCCGATAAGGATAATGCCCGCAAAAGCGAGGAGAAAATCAAGACTTGTTGGGATAGTAGTCTGTAGAACTCCTGTAAAAGGAAGGGCAACCAAACCTGCTATAACCATTCCCACACCAATGACCAAACTGCTCCCCCACTTCTTAATCAAGGCTATGGGTAAAATGATATAAAGTGCGTAAGTCAGAGCAGAAAAGAGACCCCAAAACAGGTCTGCAGGTGTCATGGATAACTAGTCCACCTGCCCATGTGTTGCGATCAGGAAGGTTCCTCCGATGGCTAATATGATAGAAACAATCTCTCCCAGTGTCGGTGCCACCTTATCCTTGATACAGCTATAAATCAAAATTCCGACAGGACAAACATACTGAAGTACTGTCGCGGTACCTGCATTGGTCTCCTGAATAGCAGTTAGATAGGCGAATTGGTTGAGGAATAGACCAATTAGAGCAAAAATAAGAAGAGACAGCAAACTCTTCTTATCCGTTAAAAAGGCCAGCATTTTATCCTTTGCAGTGGCATAAGCCAAGAGCATGAGAATTCCACCAGCGATTAAAAGGCGCAAGTTGGTCAAGACCAGAGCTGAAATTCCGTGTGCCATCAGGTATTGGCCACTCGTTCCTGACAAGCCCCAAGCTATCCCTGCCACAACTGTTAGTAAAGTCCCTTTTAAACTATTTGACATGTCTCTCCTTACTCTTCTTTGCGAATCAAGTTCATCACTTGATTGCGGTCTACAATCCATTGAGCCCTCTCATCCTTTTCATAGGTACGATTCGATAGGAAAATGGCCGCTTCTTGCTTCTGACGATTCCACATGATAAAGGTACCTGTATAGCCCGTATGGTCTAGCCAATCTCCTTCCAAATTCCATGCCAAAGAACGTTCCTTGTCATCCAAAGGTGAAAAATTTTGACTCAAATCTCTTGCAAAATCATCTGCTAAATAGTGTTCTAAAAAGATTTGTAAATCCTTTACAGTCGAAAACAAACCAGCACTACCTGCATGTCTGCCCAAGAGGCGAGCCTTGGGATCATGTACCAGACCTGCCTCGACACCTCTAACTGTTGGAACAGCAAGCTCAACAGGTCCAAATTGGGTTTCCGTCATTCCCCACGGTTTCCAAACTTGTTCTTGTAAAATCACATCCAAATCTTGATTAAAAATTCTTTCCAAAATAAAGCCCAACAGCAAAAAATGGACATCCGAATAAAGAAAGGCTGGCTGACTTCGTCTGTTGAGATGAAACATCGCTTCCTTTAATTCAGGGGCTGTTAAAAGATCACGATTAGGAATAAAAGGATCAAGGTCTGTTGCATGAGTCAAGAGCTGGCGAATAGTGATGTCTGGATAATCACTCTCAGCTAAAAAATCTGTTACCGGTCTGTCAATATCTAATTTGCCTTTTTCCCACAAGAAGGTAAAAACGGTGCCAACGCCAACAACCTTGCTGACACTAGCTAGGTCATAAACTAGTCCTGCCTCAGTCTGCAAGCCATGCTCTGGGTGACTCTGGCCAATATAGAACTCCGTCCATTGATTGTCCTTAAAATACGCAAAAGAGGCTCCGGGATAAATCCCTGCCTCGATTTGTTCTTCTATTTTTTTAATAATCTGGGTCCACTTCATACTTCTTCAAACCACAATTCAACATTATTTCTATCTTTTCCAAGGAAGAATTTTTCAGACTTAGGAATAAAATATTCTGTAGACTCAAACTTCTGGCGAAGACTTGATATATCTAGTTCATTGACCAAGAACTTGAGCATAGATAAGTCCCAGGTAACCGTATTGTCCACAGTCAAATCCTTCCCCTGAGCTGGAATAAAATCAAGGGATGCCCCAATTTCAGATGATTCCAAGAAACTTTCGATATCAGTTTGGAGATGTAATTCCATAGAAATCTCAAATTTACTTAAAGAGATTGATGCCAAATCTGTTTGAAATTCAGGCTTTTCTCCTACTTCTACTAGACTTGCTCTGTCATCTTCTGCATGAATCAAAATCAAATCATCTTCTGGTGAAAAAATTTCAAAAGCGTAGCCATTTTGACCTTTATATAATCGATGAATCGAATCTGTTTTAGATAAGAGTCCCTCGATTTCTAAGGGATTTTCCACCTTGATAATCAATCTAGCCAGTTTTTTTCGTCCCTCTACCTTACGAGTACGCATGCTTGGTGCTTCTTCTAAAACCAGCTTTTCAAGACCTGTTTGGTCCCCTAGTGATAGGAAGGCTGATTCCTCTAACAAGGCCTTCATGCCAAGGGTTTCAATATAAAATGTTTCATTTAATTTTCTATTATTAACTTTTAAAGTAGGAATAATCCGTACAATCTGATTTACATTCATAAATTCCTCCATCACTTTTTATTTTAAAGGATTTTAGAATTTTTTACAAGATATTATGCTCAAATTTAACTTTATTTAGCTATTTAGTAAAGATAGCCTTTCAAGGCTTTTGTCAAAACCTGATAACCAGCAACACTGAGGTGCAGTCCATCAGTTGTATATTCTGGCTCTATAATATTTGTAGTGGGTAAATCCCCTATAGATATTATGGAGCCTATTTTTGTGTAGAAAAAAAGTCCCATATGACCTATAATGAAAAGCGACAAAACAACTCATTAGAAAGAATCATATGGAACAATTACATTTTATCACAAAACTCCTTGACATTAAAGACCCTAATATCCAATTTATGGATATCATCAATAAGGATACACACAAGGAAATCATCGCCAAACTGGACTATGAAGCTCCATCTTGTCCTAAGTGCGGAAGTCAAATGAAGAAATATGACTTTCAAAAACCGTCGAAAATTCCTTACCTCGAAACGACTGGTATGCCTACTAGAATTCTACTTAGAAAGCGTCGATTCAAGTGCTATCACTGTTCAAAAATGATGGTCGCTGAAACTTCTATCGTCAAGAAAAATCACCAAATCCCTCGTATCATCAATCAAAAAATTGCTCAAAAGTTAATTGAAAAGATTTCTATGACTGATATTGACCATCAGCTTTCCATCTCAACTTCAACTGTCATTCGAAAGCTCAATGACTTCCACTTTGAGTGTAATTTTAGAAATCTGCCTAAGATTATGTCTTGGGACGTTGAAACAGTCCAGGGAGTGACTGTTTCAATCGGGAGATGGAGATGAGCTTCATTGCGCAAGATTTTAACAATCTCAATATCATCACTGTTCTTGAGGGAAGAACACAAGCTATCATTCGAAATCACTTTCTTCGCTACGATAGAGCTGTCCGATGTCGAGTGAAAATTATTACTATGGATATGTTTAGTCCTTACTATGACTTAGCTAAACAGATTCGCTTTCAAATTTCTAGGCTCAGGCTGAAACAGTCTCCCAGACTGTTTCACTCCCGAATGCTAAAATCGTGTTGGATCGCTTTCACATTGTACAACATCTTAACCGTGCTATGAGTCGTGTGCATGTCCAAATCATGAATCAGTTTCATCGAAAATCCCATGAATACAAGGCTATCAAGCGCTACTGGAAACTCATTCAACAGGATAGTCGTAAACTCAGCGATAAACGTTTTTATCGCCCTACTTTTCGTATGCACTTAACCAATAAAGAGATTCTTGACAAGCTTTTGAGCTATTCAGAAGACTTAAAACACCACTACAATCTCTATCAGCTCTTGCTTTTTCACTTCCAGAATAAGGAACCAGAGACATTTTTCGGACTTATTGAGGACAATCTTAAGCAGGTTCATCCTATTTTTCAGACTGTCTTTAAAACTTTCCTCAAAGATAAAGAAAAGATTGTCAACGCCCTTCAACCACACTATTCTAACGCCAAACTGGAAGCGACCAATAATCTCATTAAGCTTATCAAACGAAATGCCGTTGGATTTCGGAACTTTGAAAACTTCAAAAAACGGATTTTTATCGCTCTGAACATCAAAAAAGAAAGGACGAAATTTGTCCTTTCTCGTGCTTAGCTGACTTCAACCCACTACAGTTGACAAAGAGCCGGAAAGTAATTTTATCTCAGTCAGTGAATAATCGCGAGCAATGGATTGATGATAGCTTCGAGATTATTGAGAGCCTCATTCACAGGCACATCTTTTCCAATATCGTTCGTCCCAATTAAAAGGACAATTTTATCTACCTCCCCACCGTACAGATGCGCATCCAGATTCTCTAATAACAGTCCTGTCTGATAGCCACAAATTCCTCGATTGACAATTGTCTTTGAAGTCCCAAACAACTCCTGCAGAGGATAATATTCGACAATGGAATCCCCAATAAAAAGAATATCTGGCTCTACAACTGAAACCTGATTTAGGTGACGATACTTGGTTTGGATTTTTTCTTGTTCCTTTAGTAACCAATTTTCTAATAACTGTACTGCTACTTCATTCTCCTTTTTCTAACCAGTTTTCCAATACTTGGTAAACTCCTCCTTGGCTATTGGCTGGCGCTAGAGCCGTCGCCACAGCTTTGGCTTTGTCATCAGCATTTTCCATCGCATAGGCAATTCCAGCCATTTCAAGCATTTCAACATCATTTTCACTATCGCCAAAAGCCATGATTTGTTGGGGGGTCAAGTCCCAACGCTTGAGTAATTCTTCCAAGCCCCATGCTTTATGAATTCCAGCTTGGAGGATATCAATGCAACCATAGCCACTCGATACAGCCCGAACACGGCCATCAAAGAGGTCATTGATTTCTTCCAATACCGAATTCAAACGTTCCTCACCAACAACCATACTCATCTTGAGCACACCACCAAAGAGGTCAGAGGTTAATTCATCCACAAAATTCATTCGTTGGTAGAATTCTTCAATCATTTCTGGAGTCATAAAACTTTCAAGGTCTGTAAAAATGGTACCTTCCTTGACGAAACCACCCTTCATCCCTGTTACAACAAATTGATCCTGACACGCTCGACCCTCGAAATGAGCCAAAGCCTTATCGACAATGGCATCATCCCAAGTCTGAGCCTGAATCAATTCATTGTTTTCAAAAATATGAGCACCATTGGCAACAACCAGAACCACTCGATCCACCAAGTGCTCCAGTAGTTGCCTCATGCGGTGAATTTCATTCCCTGTCGCGATGACAAAACGAATCCCCCTTTGATCCAACTGATCCACAATCTTTTCCAAGCGTGGGAGATCAAGCTGGCCTCTAGCATCCAGCAAGGTCCCATCCATATCTGTCGCAATTACCTTAATCGTCATTTACTTTCCTCTTGATTAGACTTCCTGCAAAACTAGAATCCTAGTTCATGATTGATAATACCAGCAATCAAATTCATTCGTAATCCGAAGTGTTTACGATGATTTCGATAGGTTGTTGAAGATATTTTAAACGTTTTTATAGTGAAATGAAATAAGAACAGGACAAATCGATCAAGACAGTCAAATCGATTTCTAACAATGTTTTAGAAGTAGAGGTGTACTATTCTAGTTTCAATCTACTATACAGAGAACGACTCAAAATTAAAAAGCTAGAGTTCCGCAATTGGAAATATCTAGCTTTTTTGTGGTTGAGAACTATTTTGTCTCAGGCTCTTTATCTTCTATTTAGGACAAGAGTTTTTCTTTGGTCTTTAATGATAAAGAA
>NZ_VMKV01000053.1:0-32686 GCF_013276335.1 Streptococcus sp. 2100
AACATGGTTTTGAGGTTGTTGATGAAGCGACGCTGACGTAGTTTGAAGAGATTTTCGAAGAGTATTAAATGGCTAGGTCAAACTTCAACTGCGGCTTAACAGGGTCATAATCCACCAACTCAAAATCTTCTGCTTTGATATCAAAGAAATTAGTCCCATCAGGAACATTTAAAACCAAGCGAGGTTGGCAGTCAGACGGCTCACGACGAAGCAATTCCTGAGCTTGTTCAAATTGATTGTCATAGATATGAAGGTTGTTGATAAAGTAGAAGAACTTCCCAACCTTCCAGCCAAAATGCTTGGCAATCATCATCTGCAAAGCCACATACTGCATAGCATTGATGTGGTGGGCCACCAGCATATCATTGGAGCGTTGCGTCAAGGTCGCATCCAGATAGATTTCCCCATCTACACGGCGGACATCAAACATGGTCTGAAAGGCGCACGGAAGAAGGCCGTCTGTTTCCTCAAAAGCTTGGTAATCCCAAAGGGAGATGATGTTTCGGCGGTTCCAAGGGTTGGCTTCCAACTGCTTGAGAAGCTTATTGATGATGTCGTGTTTCTTAACAACAGCACCATAGCGCTCACCAATGGTTCCTGTATTCCCCACTTCCCAGTCATTCCAGTAGTGAACATTGTACTTATCATTTAGTACCTCTAAGCTATTAGATTGGTCTTGGTAAATCCAGAGCACTTCCTTGATGGCGGATTTGATGGCGATAGGGCGTAAAGTTATAATGGGGAATTCCCCCTTGGCCAAGTCATACTCTGCAAAGGCACCCGTTACATACTTGGAGTTGGCAACTGTCCCATC
Source organism: Streptococcus sp. 2100 (assembly GCF_013276335.1). Taxonomy (NCBI): domain Bacteria; kingdom Bacillati; phylum Bacillota; class Bacilli; order Lactobacillales; family Streptococcaceae; genus Streptococcus; species Streptococcus sp. 2100. The sequence continues at coordinate 815 of NZ_VMKV01000053.1, forward strand.
CTTGTACTTGGGACGAGCCTGCTCAGAAAAGACACCGTCTTTGAGGATTCGTTCAATATTCTCTTTAAAAATCGTATCTGCTTTTGTCATTTACTCTCACCTCATTTATTGTCCTAACTAGTATAGCATAAAAAAAGAAAGGAGGAAAATCACTCGCTTCTAGAAAGCTATTTTCTCCTTTTTTATCTTATTGTAAAACAAGTGATGCTGCTCCAATAACTCCAGCGTCATTTCCTAGAGTTGCAAGAGCTAATTTAGTGGATGTGCGTACTTGTGGGAAACTATTTTCATCGTAAACTTTTTGAACACCTTGTAGAAGGAATTCTCCTGCAGCTGATACACCACCACCAATGACGATTGTTGATGGGTTCAAAATTGAACCGATGTTAGCACAAGCGATTCCCAAGTAACGTGAGAAGTTACGGTAAACAGTCAAAGCAAGGTCGTCTCCTTCTTTTGCAAGGTCAAAGACTGTCTTAGCAGTTACTTCTTCTCCGTTATCAATCAATCGTTTCAAGGCTGCATCGCCTTCATATTCATCTGCATAACGACGAGTCAAGTTGACAATCCCTGTTGCTGAAGCAACTGTCTCAAGACAGCCTTTCTTACCGCAAGTACATGCGATTGGTTGGTCAAAGTCAACAGTAATGTGGCCCAGCTCACCTGCTGCACCAGCAACACCGTGAAGCAATTTGCCTTCAGCGACGATACCGCCACCAACACCAGTACCAAGTGTCATAAAGACAACATCTGGTTGGTTATCACCAGCACCCATCCAGCGCTCACCAAGAGCTGCCACGTTGGCATCATTATCGATGAAGAATGGAATACCCAAGGCTTTTTCAATTTTCTCTTTAATTGGTTGAAGGGTTTTCCAGTTCAAGTTGTAGGCACCGATAACAGTCCCTTTTTCACGGTCAACCACACCTGGTGATCCCATTCCAATGCCTTGGAAGTCCGCTGCTGCCAATCCAAGCAAGTCCAAACGGTGTTGAATAGACTCAATCATATCATCAACGATATGACTTCCCTCATCCAAAATGTTGGTCTTGATTGACCATTTTCCTTGGATTTCTCCTGCTGTTGTTAAGATTGCAAATTTGATAGAAGTTCCACCAAGGTCAATCCCAATAATCTTTTGACTCATCATACTCTCCTTTTTCATTGTCTAGTAATTGAAAATGCTTACAGTACTAGTATAACAAATTTCAGTCATTTATGCAAAGGTTTGCATTTAGCTAATATAGATTTTTAATCCAGATAATCTCCACCATCAAATCCATAATATTCCTCCAGTGTCAAACCACTTGCAGCAATCTCTTTTGCTTCTTTTCCAATGTAACGTAAATGCCATTCCTCATGCATATAGCCTGTGACACTCTCTTTTCCACGGGGATAGCGAACAACAAAACCATAGTCTGGTGCATAATCCAATAACCATTGAGCCGCACCAGCATCTTCAACTAATTGACCATCTGTGCCAATCACATCAAAAGCAAGTCCTGTCTGATGTTCGCTATATCCAGGACGGGCGGAATAACGATCCGCAGCAGCCTGGCCCTCTTGGTTCACATAACTTTGATATAATTGTGCTTGAGTTGCATAACTTCTAAAGCCACTATAATTATCGCTAATAGCGTATCCTTCCTTCTGCATCTGTGCAATCAGTTTTAAAAAGGCTGCTTTTGCAGTAGCATTTTCACCTGGATAGTAATCTTTAGACATAGGATAATGTTTATTGGCAACTATGATTTCATCATACTTTCCTTGAAGGCTATAATAGAACCCTTTATTGCTTACTTTTGAATTAGCTTTCCACAAACCAGTCGCACCAACATAATAACGTCCACCATCAACCCATTCATTGACAGCCATTTTACCATCTGATTTTAGATAATAATTCCCTTGCCATGTATTATAAGCATAAGATCCATCTGATGTCAAATAATACCAAATTTGGTAAGAAGAGTCATAAACCCATTCACCTTTAGCCATTTTACCATCTGATTTCAAATAGTAATTTCCTTGCCATGTACTATAAGCATACGAACCATCTGATTTCAAGTAATACCAAGCCTGATAAGAATCATCATAAATCCATTCGCTCTGGGCCATTTTCCCGTCTGATTTCAGGTAATAGCTTCCCTGCCATGCATTTTTCACTAGATTTCCATTTCCATCAAAATAGTACCAAGAACCGTCCTGCTTAACCCAACCACTTGCTGTGGATGAAGTTGTATCAGTTTGAGTTGTAGTCTCTTGTTTTGCTTTAAAAGCACCCTTAGGAGCATTTTTCAATTCGCAAGCCACACCGTCATGATTACGGTATAACTTGGCAGAATAACCGGGGTCTCCCTCATGAATATCCGCGTATCCATTCGCCCAAGCTTCCTTACAACTCGAAAAATGAATGTTTTCCTCTGCTAACACAGGTTGTGAAAACAAGGCTAAAATTGACAACGTCACCAGACTCATTTTTAAAAATAGACGTTTGTTCATTACTTTCTCCTCTAACGATGTTATCGATTTCAATATTATTTTATCAAACTTATTTCAGCAATTCAAGGAAACTTCTGGTCTTTTCTACAAACTCCTTTGGTTTTTCCTTATTCAAGACATGAGGGCCATCTGGGATAATCTTGGGATTCTGATATTAGTTTATGAAGACTTCTCATAGAACTAAGATTCGGTTTATCTTTGCTGCCACAAATTAGTAAGGTTGGATAGGGGCAATTCCCTGCTATATCCGTTAAGTCAAGTGTCTTCAATTCTTTGGAAATACCTATTATAAAAGTCTTGTCTGCTCCCTGTTTTTCAAATACTCTTTTGGGAAGTAGTTTAAAAATCAGCAACTGAAGATAAAATAGGATATTACCGGACAATTTAAGCGGGCATCCTGACAGAATCAAAGCTCGAAGATTTGGTAAATCGTAACAAGATAGTTCTAATGCCAGGGCAGCACCTAAGGACAATCCAATCCAATCAAAACAAAAGGTTCTGTCTCTTGAGCTAGTTGCTGATAAACTCGCTCCTTGGCTTTTTGATAGTTGCTAACTCCAGAAGGAAATAACTCGATAGCCTCAGAAGGATAATCTGTCAGTAGATTCCGAACTTCTTTCCAACTCTCTGCTGACTGCCCTAACCCGTGTAAAAATACCAGTTTCATCTAGTTATCCTCTAGGCTTAATTCATACAAGCCTCTCACTGCATTACAGCCGTAAATAGCTTCTGCTTGGGCTAAATCTGCCAAGGTCAAGACTTTCTCTTCTAGCTGTCCTGTTTCTAGCAAATGCTGACGGTAAATTCCTGGCAAGATTCCAAGTTCGATAGGCGGTGTGTAGAGTCTCCCAGAAATTTTCAGAACCAAATTTCCGATTGAGGTTTCCAATAGCTCTCCAGCTGCATTATGGTAAATAATTTCCTGCTTCCTTAGGCCCAAGTGAGGTCGGTGGCTTGTTTTGAAGTAGGTAAATGCTTGTTGCAAATTGGCTTCCTGAAGACAGAGTTGGGCATAGCAGAAGGTTCGACTGAGAGGTGTTAATACTTGACGATTGACTTCTATCTCTCCAGACTTGCTAAGGCTAATTCGCAAGCGGTAATCTTGATTAACATCACAATCCTGACACTCTTCCTTTATCTTTTGTTTCAAGTCTTCTGCATCAAAAGGAGAAGCAAAATAGCGACTAGCTTTTCTCAGCCTTTCCAGATGTTGTGCTTCAAACAGCAGGTTCTTCTGGCTGATTTTCCCAGTAGTAATTAGCTGAAAACGAGCTTGTTTACGATAGAGAACAGCTGCCTTTTGATGAACCTCTTGGTATTCAGATTCCCAAGTGCTATCCCATGTAATGCCTCCGCCAACTCCATAGATTGCTTGACCTTTGTGAAGTTGAATGGTACGAATGGCCACATTAAAAATCCGTCGTCCATTTGGAAGCAAGAGACCAATCGTTCCACAGTAGACTCCACGCGGTTGTGGCTCCAAGTCCTTGATAATCTCCATAGTCGCAATTTTCGGAGCTCCCGTTATGGAACCACAAGGAAAGAGAGAACGGAAAATTTCAACAAGGTTCACATCCTCTCGCAACTGACTCTTGATGGTCGAAGTCATCTGCCAAACCGTTGAATACTGCTCTACCTGACACAGACGCTCCACGTGCTCGCTCCCCACTTCAGAAATACGGTTCATATCATTGCGCAAGAGGTCCACAATCATCATATTTTCAGAGCGATTTTTAGGATCCTGTTCCAACCAACTGGCCTGCTCCAAGTCTTCTTTGTCAGTCATGCCACGCTGAGTCGTCCCCTTCATTGGTCGTGTTGTCAATTCGCGGTCATTTTGCTCAAAAAAGAGCTCTGGGCTCATGGAAATTACTGCCATATCGTCATGTTCCACATAGGCATTGTAGCCCGCCTCCTGCTCTACCACCATACGATTGTAGATGGCAAAAGGATTGGCACTTAAGTCCTGCTTGAGTTGGACGGTGTAGTTGACCTGATAGGTGTCTCCCTGACGCAAATGATGGTGAATTTGGGCAATCGCCTTTTCATAGTCTGCTGCAGACGTCACTTCCTGCCAATTTGAGGGCAAATCAATATCCTCATAAGTCAGAGGAATAGGGGAAGTTTCTACGCTATCATGAACAGTAAAGTAAAGCAGGTACTCTCCCAGTAGGGGATCCTTGTGAACTGCTAATTTTTCCTCAAAAGCAGGTGCAGCCTCGTAGCTGACATAGCCCACCACATAATAACCTTGCTCTTGGTAGCTTTCCACTTGTGCCAGCAAATCTGCCACTTCTTCTACATTTCTCGTTTTCAACTCTTTAATAGGCTGGGTAAAGATGTATCTCTCCCCCAAAGCCCTAAAATCAATCACTGTTTTTCTATGCATACCTTAAGTATAGCATAAAAAGGCAGATACAGACAAAAGCTGATCTACCTTTTTATTGTTTTCTTACTATTGATTATGCTTTAGTGAATAAATCACCAGCAAATCCATCTGATTTCTGCAAGAGTTGTTTGTAAACTTTCCATTTAAGATCCACAGTATTCTTGAAATCATTACCTTGAAGGTCTTTTTCGACCGCGGCATCAAATAAGGTCTGAAGTTGTGCGTAAGTTGAAATCTTTTGACCATCGATTTCAATTTCAACAAAACCTCTTTGGGCTTTTTCGTGTACTTCATGATACCATGCTTTCTTCCATGCTTCTAAGCTTTGGAATTTGCCGTTAGAAACTTTATTAATAATAAAGTCATCACCAAGACCTACATTACCTGCTGCTTTAGATTCTTGTTTGTATTTGTTTGATGCATAACCTAAGAATCCGTCTAAATAACCGAAGTAACCCCACATACGGAAGGTATTATGTTTGAATGAGATTGAACCAACCGCACTCTTACTTGTATTACCACCATAAATACCTGTCATCATATTTACTACAGTATAAGCAGAATCAAATCCTTCAGTACGGTAATGACCATTTCCTGGTAATCCATGTTTCGTTGCAAAGTTTCCATCAACCAGTTGATCAATACTTGTCAGCTTCGTATTCTTTTCGTCATCATTCAAATCACGAACTAAATCCCATTGATGTGGTTCACCAACTAAGCCATTGCGATCCGCTTTTTCACGATATTTCTTATCAATCTTCTTGAACCACTTATCATTTGTTCCAGTATTTTTCTTGATGACAGACTCAGCTTCTAAGTAATCAAGCATCATCATGGATTCATTGTAATTCTTCATGTAGTGATCGATTTTCTCACGACTATTTAACACATTCGGATTATAGTTGTAAATTTGATTTCCATCATTTTTACGTTCGTAAGCCATGTTTAATCCTAAGGCACCATATTCTCCATTTGGATTTGAAACTGATGGTGATTGTAACATACCTTGAGCAAAGGCTTCAACGTCTGTTCCTTCACGGTGACGCCATGTTCCTAAGTAGGCCATACGGTCATTAATGTGTGTCGTTTCATGAGTGAATGCAGAAGTACCGAAATCACTGATCATACTAGATATAATATAATACACAGCTTCTGAGTTTTGTGGATTAGTAAAGATATAAGCATATGCACCCGTACCATTATATCCATGCCATTTACCTGTAGGTCCATAGAACTCACGAACCGGAGCATAGTCACCATTCTTATTATGCCCCATTCTATCAGCCCATCCATGGCCTGGAACTTCTTGGTTATCCCAAATTGCAGACGGAACCATATTTTCAGATTTTAACAATCTATCACGTACATTATCAGCTGCAAGTCTTGACCAGAAGTCTAAGTAATTAATTTGCTCTTGAGCACGTAAATCGATTTCTTTCTTAAACGCTTCACGTTCAGCTTCTGTATTCTTACCATATTTCTCAAACGCACTAAACGCTAATGTATTATAGGTTGAAATCAAGAACATATGAGCTTTCTTCGTAGTGAGAAGTGGTAAAATGTATTTACCATGTTCACCATTGTTCAAGTTTTCATAAAGGCGATATTTCTTGTTGGCAAACGCAGGGTTTGAGGATTGTTTTTCAACAATATAGTTGGTATGCGATACAGCTTTTTTATACCAAGTATTGATGTCAGTTTCTTCTGTGAATAAACGCATATTATAGTTTAAGAAACCGTTTAACTCACCGATACCAATCGTTCCACCAATTACTTCACGATAAGCTTCTAACGTTCTGTTACCTTTAATATTATTTTCTTTAGAACCAATCTTAATCAAGAAGTCTAACACATTAACATTTTTACCATAAAAGTCAGGTTTGAATAGCATTAATTCTTTAATATTAAAGTCATCGAATTTAACACCGTAGTAACGATTTAGGTAAGCTAATCCAAGAAGAACAGCAGCCTTATTGTCATCAATCTTCTTGATCAAGGCGCGTTTAGCAGATTCATCTGTGTTTAATTGATGATCTTCATTTTCAAGCAACTGTTTCACAAATTTCGCCAGATTATCCTTGACTTCTTTGAAGGTTTCTTCGAGGTAAAGGTTCTTAATCGCATTTACTTTGTTAGGACCGGTTCTATTTAGGTGTGTGTAGATAGGATCTGATTGTAGCTCAACTGGGCTTAATTTTTCAACGATAGCATTGATAAGATCACTACGGTCTTTGTCAACGATATTAGGCGTATAGACAACTTCTCCGAGTTCAGCAATGCTGTACTCTTTCACTTGTTTGACATTAGATTCTTTCAGCGAAACAGTAAAGATGTCTTTGGTCTTATCAGCATAGTGCACCAAAATGTGGTCAGCATCAGCCAATTCTGTTACAAAGGCATTGCCCTTCATAGCAGTAACTGATAGGACTTCCTTGGTCATAAGATGACTATCAGCAGCTAATTTATTTCCTTGGTTTACAATCCATTCTTTATTGTAGAACGGTTGAAGTTTTTCGATATTACGGTAGGCAAGTTCACGAGATGCATCATAATCTTGAATATCTTTGTAAGTGTCAGATTTTGGCTTAACATTATTTAATGTATCTGAAATAAGAGGATTGATAACATAATCATTAGCTGTAATTCCTAATGTTGCAATTTTCTGGTCAGCTTCTTCTTGAGAAACTTCTTTAATTCTGTTAGAAACAGAGAATTTAAATGAACGGTTACCTGTACTTACATCTTTTACGATAAAGTTACGTTCTAAAGCGTTATTTGAGAAGTATCCACCATCTGCGTCAATATCTTTAGATCCATAGAACACTTCACCATTTTCAACTTTCATCATAGACACAGAGTCTGCAACTTTACCCCATGCCCAGTTCTTACTAAGGAAACCACCTACTTCAACAGGTGTATTTACCTTAATAGTTCCTTTAGTAACAGCATTACGAACAGAACCATATTTACCAATTCCGTTAGGATCCCCACTGTTATTTGATCTAGCAACAAATCCACCGATACGAGCTTTATTAGCAACTATATCAGCTTCTACATATCCTTTATCAACATTACCTTTCCAAAGCTCTCCGGCAATACCACCGAAATCCCAACCTCTGTTACCAACACCCGTAAGATTACCGATGAATGCAACATTTGTTAATTGAGCTCCCGTATCTCCTTTATTAATAATACCAGCAATTCCATCTCTACCGAGAATACTGCCTGTTACTTTAATATTCTCAACAGTAGCATTTTTAACAGTTCTGGCAAGTGCAGAAATATTGTCAATCCAAGGCATGTTGATATCAACATTAGCTAAATTAACATCTTTAACAGAACCACCTTCAATACCACCAAATAATTGACGAGACATATTGTGAATTGAATAACGTTGTCCGTCAACACTTGATAACTTACCTTTAAATATACCAGGAACATACTCTTTATTTGGAGTTGGTACATTAGCTGCATTTAGATCTGCACCAAGTTTGAACTCACCGCTAGGGTTAGCTTTCATATCTTTTACAAGCTCGTTGAAGTTGTAGTAAACATTACCTTCTTTTGCTTTTTGTTTTTCAAAGTAATGAACATACTCTTCGCTAAGTGTATTATCAGCATTACGTTGAACTAAGTCTGGTGCTTTGGCAGTAACTTTATATAAAGTTTTTCCGTCTTTTTCTACTTCTTCAATCTTGTCAACAGCAAGTCTTGTAACTTTGTTGTCATGAGTTGTAACTCGTAGGTAAAGTGAAGCAACATTCGTTGGGTTTTCTGAAAGTAAACTTGAGTCAGTTTCAACACCTGCATCGTCAACACTTATTAAGCTTGTTTCTTTAATATTTTTAATTTCAACTTTTTTAAGGTCTAATTGTATTTGTTTATCTTCTAATGTTTCAGTTTCTTCTTGACCATTACCTCTATCATAAACCATAGTAGTAGATAGAGTATACTCTTTGAAGTATTCTACATTGTCTAATAACGCATTTAGATTATTTTCTGTTAGATTCACAGTCTTAACAACTTGTCCATCTTTTTTCAGGGTAGCTGTGATTGATTTAATTTTTGTCTTAGTTGGATTCTCTAGAGAATACTTAGCAACTACTTCTTTATCTAATACTTTCTTATCAGTATTTACAAATGTTAATACTGGTTTTTCAGTTAATGGAGCTAAGTTTTTGATAGCTTCTTCTAATTTTTTGGTAGCTGCATTAACTTTGCTTTGAGTAGTAGCATCATCTGCATTTACAGATTTTGCTGCTGTAAGAGTGTCTTCTAAAGATTTCCATGTTTGAGTAGTGTATTCTTCTTTACGTTTGCTGTTAGCTGTGTTAATAGCACTTTGTAGTGCAGTTTTATCTACAGCAAGAGCTTTAATAGCGTCTTGAAGAGCTTGAGTAGCCGCATCTATTTCACTTTGTTTAGGAAGAGGAGTAGTTCGGCTGTTGATTTCTTTAGCTTTTATTTCAGCTTTTTTAAATTCATTCCAAGTATTAGGGCTATAGTCAGCTTCTTGTTTAGTTTCTGCTCTTGTTATTTGTTCTTGTAATTTTGTTTTATCAACAGTAAGAGCATCGATAGCAACTTTAAGTTTTTCAGTTGCATCCTTGATTTGAGCTTGAGTAGCTTTGTCGTTGTCTTTTACAGCTTGAGCGGCATTTTTCGATTCTTCTAGAGCGCTCCAAGATACAGTACTGTAGTCAGTAGCAGTCTTAGACTGAGCATCAGCAAGTTGTTTTTCAAGTTCAGTCTTATCTGTAGTTAAATCAGTGATAGCCGCTTTCAGTTTTTTAGCAGCTTCGTCGATTTGAGCTTGAGTAGCCTTATTGTTGTCTTTTACAGTTTGAGCGACATTTTTCGATTCTTCTAGAGCATTCCAAGATGTAGTGCTGTAGTCCGCTGCAGTTTTAGACTTAACATCAGCAAGTTGTTTTTCAAGTTCAGTCTTATCTGTATTTAAACCAGCGATAGCAGATTTCAGTTTTTCGTCAATGTGATTTACTTCGCTTTGTTTTGTTGCTGGGTTGCTTGTAACTTTTTCAGCTTCAGCTAGTACAGTTTGAAGATTTGCCCAAGTTGCATCGCTGTAGTGTTCTTTAGTTTTTGATTTCGCATCAGAGATAGTTTTGTTTAAGTCTGTTTTATCAACGCTTAGAGCGTCAATAGCAGCTTTAAGTTTTTTAGTAGCTTCGTCGATTTGAGCTTGAGTAGAGGTAGCCTTATCTTTTACAGTTTGAGCGGCATTTTTCGATTCTTCTAGAGTGTTCCAAGATGTAGTACTGTGGTCAGCTTGAGTTTTTTCGTTTACAAGATTCAGTTGTTTTTCAAGTTCAGTCTTATCTGTATTTAATCCAGCAATAGCGGATTTAAGTTTTTCGTCAATGTGATTAACTTCGCTTTGTTTTGCTTCTGGTTTGCTTGTAACTTTTTTCGCTTCGGCTAATACATTTTGAAGGTTTGTCCAAGATGCATCACTGTAGTGCTCTTTAGTTTTTGATTTCGCATCTTCGATAGTTTTGTTTAAGTCTGTTTTATCAACAGTAAGAGCGTCGATAGCAGCTTTAAGTTTAGCTGTCTCGCTATCTACTTCAGGTTGTTTTACAGAGTCAGAAGCATATACACCTTTTGCAGCTTCTAAAACAGATCCAAGAGCATTGTAACTTGCTGTAGAATAATCAGTAGGAGAAACTGAACTAGCTTTATCAATTTGATTCTTTAACTCACTTTTATCAACTGGTTCTTTAGTACCAACACCCTTTATTTCATCTACTGGATTGGTTGTTATTGTATCCTCTAGTACTTTACTGGACTGTCTACCATCAGTAGTAGTGACTTCAGTTAAAATAGTGCGTTCGCCAGCAACACCTTCTCGAATAACCCTTGTTTTTCCCTTAGCGAGGTTCTCATCATCTTGCTCAACTGTCTTAAAAGGCACAGGCTCTTTAGTTACTATAACTTCAGACTTAACTTCTATTACATTTAACACACCTTCTTCAGGAGTTGTTTTATGTTCTACTGCTGGCTGTTCTACTTTTGTTTCTTCGTCCTGATGTTCTGCTGGTTGAGCAGCTGGTGAAGTTTCTGTTGGTTGACTTTCTGGTTCAACTTGAGCTTCTACTGGTTGTTCTTCTTGTTTCGGTATTTCTTCCGCAGTCTTCTCTTCTTTAGAAGCTTCTGGTTGCTTTTCTGGAGAGACTGGTGCCTTTTCGCCTTCACTTGGCGCGACTGGTTCACCTGCTTGTTCAACTTTTGGTTCCTCAGCTGGTTCCGTTTGTTTTTCTACAGCAGGCGTTTCCACTTTTAGTTCTTCAACAGGTTGATTAGAAGCCTCATCTCTTGTTTCTACTACTTCTGGCTGTGCATCTTCTTGTTTCGGTGTCTCTTCCGATACCTTATCCTCTTTAGGATCTTCTGGTTGTGATGATTCTTTTGGTATCCTTGGCTGCTCCGGTTGTGTAGGTTGCACGGGTTGTTCTGGGACTTTTGGTTGTTCTACTGGAGTTGCAACTTTTGATTCCTCAGCTGGTTTGTCTGATGGTTGACTTTCCGATTTGACTGGTGCTGGTTCTGCTGAATCTTCTTTCCCCTCTTCTACTTTAGGAAGGGTTTCGTCAGTAGGTTTTACCTCCGATTTTGGTTCTTCCTTTGGATTTTCTTCTGTTTTAGGAGCTTCCTCTGTCTCTACTGCTCGGTTTTCTGGCTTAGCTTGCTCCTGATTTGTTGTTACTTGGGGATTCTCAACTTCGACCACAGTTACCTCTTCAGGTTTAGCTGAGTCTTCTTCTAAAACAGTGTCCAAGCCAAGCGTTTTGAGGATGTCACCTGATAGATAACCAACATAACGATAACCATCCATTTCAACAACACCCTCTCGACTAGCCGGTGCTAGAGTAGCAACTGGATCTACAGCTCCTGCACTAGGAAGGACTACCAATCCCATAGCTCCAACTAGAAAGACGCTGGCAATTTTCTTTCTCTTGTAGATTAAAAGCAAGCTCCCAACAGTCAGCAAACCAAAAGCTGTCAAAACAGATGCTTCTGTCCCTGTTTGTGGCAGCTGATTTTTTTGATACACCAAACCATAAACAAGTTCATTTCCATCAGGCTTTCCTGTCTGGATTAAATCTTTAGCTTCTTGTGAAATAACCTCTTTATCTACATAGTGATAGGTGGCTGCGTCCACTACAGAAGAAGCCATCAAAAGGCTTCCAAGAAATACAGAACCTACAACTCCCTTAATCTTACGAATTGAAAAACGGTCTTTTTTAAACACTTTCATCTCCTTTATTTATTCTCACGACTTTCTGATAGAATCTTGCGGATAGTGCGCACGCGCACCTCCGATTAATTTTGGACGACTAGCCAGCGCCGTTACATGGGCATGACCAATCTCTCTCAAAAGAGGGCGAATCGGAACCTGAACATGCTTGACATGCATACCAATTGCAGTATCTCCGATATCCAATCCAGCATGAGCCTTGATAAATTCAACCTCAACTGGATCTTGCATAAACTTAAAGGCTGCCAATTGACCTGAACCTCCTGCATGAAGTGTAGGAAGGACACTGACAATTTCCAGACCAAACTGCTCTGCCACCTGACGTTCAACAACGAGGGCCCGATTGACATGTTCACAACCTTGAACAGCTAAATGGATACCTCTAGTACCTAGAATACCCAAGATAGTCTCCACTATCAGCTCGCCAATCTCTTGACTGGATTCTTTCCCAATCTGACCACCTATCACCTCACTAGAAGAAAGGCCTAAAACGAAGATGGAGCCTTGTTTCAAATTGGCCTTCTCTAAAACATCTTCTAATATCTGACGTGTTTCTCTTTGAATCTGTGTCTCATTCATCTCTGCCACCTCTTTTGTCACTCTTCTATCATACCGTTTTTTCTTGTTTTTAGCAAGATAGACAACCTGGAAAGCTTGCCCAATTACGCATAAAACTCCCAGAATTGACTGGGAGTTAGCTAGTTTCTATTCTATTTATGTATATTTCCACTTTCGTCCCTTTTTGGGGGCTAGAATCAATCTTCATCTGGTAATTGGCTCCAAAATGAAGTTTGAGCCGTTGGTCGACATTTTGAAGACCAACTCCCCCACGTTTGAGTTGACTTTGACTACTATCGCCAGCAGCTTGGAAGCCAACGCCATCATCCTCAATACGGATGACCAAGCCTGTATCCTGTTTCTGGACAGAGACCCTAATATGTCCCTGACCTTCCTTTTCCTTGATACCATGGTAAAGAGCATTCTCTACAAGGGGTTGCAACACCAGCTTAGGCAAAACTAGATGATCAAAGGCAGGATTTTCAGCAATTTCATAGTCTAACTTATCTCCATAGCGTTGTTTCTGGATAAAGAGATACTGGCGGACATGATTGATTTCGTCAGACAGGGAAATTAAGTCCTTGCCTTGATTGAGCGCCAAGCGGAAATAGGTTGCCAAGGACTTGGTCACCTGAACCACTCGCTGACTGTCCTGAAATTCAGCCATCCAGATGATGGTATCCAAGGTGTTATAGAGGAAATGGGGGTTAATCTGGCTTGATAGGGCTTGAAGTTGGTACTGACGGGTCGTTTCTTCCTGGCTACGAATATCTGCCATCAGTTGATCAATCTGATCCAGCATGGCATTGAACTGACGAGTCACTTCTCTCAGTTCATAGGCACCAGTTTCTTCGGCGCGAAGATTTTGAGCACCAGAGGCAATTTCCAGCATGGTTTCTCTCAGATCCTTCAAAGGAGCAATCCAGCGTTTGAGACTGAACCACACCAAGCAGAGAAAGGCAAAAAGAGATGTGACACTAGCCCAAAGCAAGGTCCACATGAGTTGACTCCGAACCTGATCTAACTTTTCCAATGATGACACGCCAAGCACCGTCCAATCAGTTCCTGCAATCTTTTCCTGACTGACGTAGGATTTGTGACCAGGAGTATAGCCCTGACCTGTCTCGATGTAGGGTTTCATAGCCTCCATTTTGCTAGACGAACTATAAACTGTGTGTTGAGGATGGTAGACAAATTCATGGTTTTCATTGATAATGAAGGCAAAGCCCTGCTGCCCCAACTGGAGTTGATTGAGATAGGCTTCCAGAGTTTCATAAGAAATATCCAAACGAAGCACACCAAGATTGGCTCCCTTTGCATCAACAAGTTCTTGAGTAACAGAAATGACCCATTGGCTGTCTGACTTACGCGCTGGGGTCAAAACGGGCATGGCTCCCTGATGAATAGCCTTTTGGTACCAATCCTCAGTCATCATATCTGAGGATGTTTTCATCTGCACGGTGTCATCTGTAGAAATGACCTGACCTGACTTGGTTACCAGTACCACCGTTTTCAAGTCCTGATCCGCCTTCAAGATGGTCAAAAACAGATTTTGGATTCCCTTTACTCTATCTTGGCTAGGATTCTCAGCATAGGCTAGGACATCCGTCTGCTGGGTCAAACCAGTCGAGGTGGTTTCTAGTTTTTTGATATAAGACTGAATAAAGTGGCTAGTCTGGCTGATGGTCGTTTGGCTGTTGCCCTCAATGGTGGCCTCAATGGCTGAAGAACTTGATTGATAGTAGAAAGTTCCAACCAGAGCTAGGAGAATGAGAAAGACCAGAAAGATGGAAATAACCATTCTAACTAAAAGAGAAGAACGCTTCATCGGCCTTCTCCTTTCTTAAACTGACGAGGTGTCACACCTGCAATCTGCTTAAAACGTTGGGTAAAATAGTTCATATCTTCAAAACCAACCTTCTCTGCGATCTCATAAATCTTCAGATCTGTAGTTAAAAGCAAGAGCTTGGCTTGTTTAACACGTTCTCTCACCAGATAATCCTGAAAAGGCAAGCCCAACTCTTTCTTAATCAAGGAACTCAGATAGGTCGGACTAAAACCTAAATCACTGGCTAAAGACTTTAAACTAAATTGGCTATCAGCCAGATGAGACTGGATTTTCTGGGCCATGTTTCCTTCAAACCTATTAGTCAATAAATCTTGTAACTTCTCTTCTTTCTCTTCCTTGTCTAGTTTTTGTTTGATTTTCCCCAACATTTCCTCAATATCCTGACGAGAAAAGGGTTTGAGCAGGTAGTCGTCCACACCTAGTTTGACAGCAGACAAGGCATAATCAAAATCATCGTAACCTGTTAAAAAGACCAAATGAACCTGAGGATAGGTTTCTCGTACCAGACTGGCCAACTGGATGCCATTTAGATGAGGCATGTTGATATCGGTTAAAATGATATCTGGAACCTGCTTTTGGATCAATTCCCAAGCCTGCCTTCCATTTTCAGCCTGACCGATGATTTCCATATCGTAGGCTGCTACATTGACCAGTTTAGTCAAACCTTGTCTTACCAGATATTCATCTTCTACGATTAAGATTGTGTAGGTCATGCTCTGCTCCTTTACCACTTACTAGTATCAGTATAGCAAAATTCTCCTCTAACTGCTTAGGAAAGACCTCTTATACTCAATGAAAATCAAAAAGTAAACTAGGAAGATAGCCACAGGTTTCTCAAAGTATAGCTTTGAGGTTGTAGATAAAACTGACGGAGTCAGCTCAAAGTATAGCTTTGAGGTTGTAGATAAAACTGACGAAGTCAGTAACCCTACATACGGTAAGGCGACGCTGACGTGGTTTGAAGAGATTTTCGAAGAGTATTAATCAACATAATCTAGTAAATAAGCGTAGCCTTTTTCTTCCATTTGGTCTTTGGGAATAAAGCGGATAGAGAGGCTATTGATACAGTAACGTAAGCCGCCCTTGTCCTGTGGACCATCCGTAAAGACATGCCCAAGGTGAGAATCTCCTACTCGGCTCCGCACTTCCATACGCGTCATATTGTAGGACTTATCTTCCTTGTAGGTGACAACATCTGGACTGATGGGTTGGGTAAAACTAGGCCAGCCACAACCAGACTCAAACTTGTCCTTTGATGAAAAGAGAGGTTCGCCAGTTACCACATCCACATAGATACCAGATTCAAATTTATCCCAGTAGCGGTTTGAGAAAGCCCGTTCTGTTTGATTTTTTTGGGTGACTGCATACTCCTCAGGTGACAGGGTCTTTTTCAATTCTTCATCACTTGGTTTGGAATATTTGCTGGCATCAATGACAGGATAGGCCGCCTGATTAACATTGATATGGCAGTAGCCATTTGGATTTTTCTTGAGATAGTCTTGGTGGTAATCCTCAGCCACTACGAAATTCTGCAGACTCTCCTTTTCAACTGCTAGAGGCTGATCGTACTTCTTAGCCACCTCATCAAAGACTTGGTTAATCACCTCTAGATCCTTGTCATCTGTGTAGTAAACACCGGTACGGTACTGGGTTCCCACATCATTTCCTTGTTTATTCTTACTGGTTGGATTGATAATGCGGAAATAGTGAAGCAGGATTTCCTTGAGAGAAATTTGCTTGGCATCATAGGTGACATGGACGGTTTCTGCATGACCTGTTTGGTTAATCAATTCGTACTTGGTTGTTTCTCCTCTACCATTTGCATAGCCTGAAACGGAATCTGTTACCCCGGGAACTCGAGAAAAATACTCCTCAACTCCCCAGAAACAACCACCAGCTAGATAAATTTCGTGCAAATCTGCATCTTTACTAACTTCTGTTTTTTTCACTGTTTTTCCTCCTTGGCTAACTGCCGCTTTCTCAATTTGCGAGGCATCTGTCTGCCCTGCATTTCTCATCAATAGAAAATAGAAACCGGTTATGGCTAGAAAAAATACTCCTAGCAACATGATGATTTTTAACTTATCATTCATAGGACACCTCCTAGGCTAATTCCTTCAAAATTTGTAAAATTGCATCTTTTTCCATGAAACCTGGTTGCGTTTTGACCAATTTTCCTTCACCATCTATAAAGGCTTGAGTTGGGTAAGAACGGACGCCATAAGTTTCCAAAAGTTTGCCTGATGGGTCAACTAGGACTGGGAAATTTTTATAATCTAAGCCCTTATACCAATTCTTAAAGTCCGCTTCAGATTGCTCTCCCTTATGTCCTGGTGACACTACTGTCAAGACCACATAGTCATCACCAGCTTCTTTAGCAATCTCATCCGTATCTGGAAGACTAGCCAGACAGATGGAACACCAAGAAGCCCAGAACTTGAGATAGACTTTCTTGCCCTTGTAATCAGACAAGCGGTAGGTCTTGCCATCTACTCCAGTTAGCTCAAAATCAGCCACTTCTTTCCCTTTAGCCGTGCTTGTTTTACTAGCTGTCTGCTCCATCTTCATTTCATCTTTCATTTGGTGTTCACTAGTCATGGACTTGCCTGAACAAGCCGTCAAACAAAGGAGCGAACCTGCTCCAAGAACACATGTTTGCCATTTTTTCATATTGATATTCCTTTCCATTTTATTCAAATAATTGACTTAAAATTGAAGCATTTCCAAACAGAACCAAGAGTCCCATCACAATAATGAGAAAACCTCCCACTTTTTTGAGGATTCCGAGATAGGGATGAAGTTTTCGGAAATGTTTCAAAACATAACTAGAGGCCAGAGCTAGAAGCAAGAATGGTAGCGCCAAACCCAACGTGTACACCAACATGAGACCCGCTCCCTGCCAAGCTCCTGAGCCACCTGAAGCCGCCAAGGCCAAAACAGAGCCAAGAACCGGCCCCACACAAGGCGTCCAAGCAAAACTAAAGGTCAAGCCCAATAAAAATGCCTGACTATAGCCCTTACCATTTTGCCCCTGTCCTTGCAGTTGTAACCTCTTTTCCTTATAAAGCCCCTTAAAGTGTAGAATCTCCATCTGGTGCAAGCCTAAGAGAATGATAACCGCACCCGTCACATATTGGAACCAAGAAGCATAAAGCAAGTCGCCTAAAAAACCAGCTCCATAGCCCAACAAAATAAATATAAAGGAAATTCCTGCTATAAAGGCCAGAGTTCGTAATAAACTAACAACTGAGATGGAAAATTTGCCACTAGAAGCCTGAGCACTATCCTTATCATCTAGTAACACCCCTGCATAGACTGGTAACAAGGGTAAGATACAAGGAGAAAAGAAGGATAGAATCCCTGCCAAAAAGACACTTAGAAAAAAGAAAATATGACCCATAAAGTTCCTCCTATCATTTTATTGATAGATTTATTATACTCCTTCCATTTTCGAAAAAACAGGGACAATGATAGGGAAAAATAGGAATTTAATCAGATGATTTAGAAATCTTGGACAAAAACTATACAAAAACTGTCAAAGCACAAAAGCGCATAGTATCANNTGATACTATGCGCTTTTGTAATAGATAAATAGTTAATCTTTTTTAAAGACCGGATCTTTCAAACTCTGTATACTGGCATTGATCACCGCGCCTAGAATAACAATTTTGGCAATTAAGATAAACCAAAACATCATAACAACAAGAAGAACGGAACCTAAAATTCGGACATCCACCAAATGATGGACATAGTAATTGAGATAACTAGAGAACAGAGTTAGTAAACCTAAAATCACTAAGAGGACAAAGACACTGCCTGGTAGGGTATAGCTAATTTTCCTGTCAGATAGATTGGGAAGAAAATAATAAAGCATGACCAAGATAGCAAAGAGGAGGGCGTAAGTCAGAGGACCTGCCAACCCTTGTAAAGCCTGATAGATAATGCCATCTTTTGTCCAATAATGAGCAAGTAAAGCCAAAAGCATCTGCCCAAACAAGCTCAAAAACAAGGCAAAAGCAAAGAGGAACTGCAAGCCAAAACTGACTAGGAGGCTCACCATCTGATGGGAAATAAGTCCACGACTCTTTTCGACGCCATAAGCCTTGTTAAAAGCTTTTTGCAAGAAATTCATAGATTTTGAAAAACTCCATAGCGCCGACAAGACAGAAAAACTCAATAAACCTGTTGAAGGTTGCGTCAAGACTTCTCTGGCTATTTTTTCCACACCTTCATAGAGGCTTGGGGGCAGGACGTCTTTCATAAAGCCCAGAAATTCTCCCACAGGAATCTGAAAATAGGGGAGGATATTGACCACCACCAAAAGCAGGGGGAAAATCGAAATCAACCAATGGTAGGCTACTGCGACACTGGTCAACTCACTATCTGATGCTTGATAATAATGCAAAAAAGCTTTTAATAAAGGCTTGTCTATCAGCTCTTTCCACCACTTTTTCATGTCATACTCCTTCACTTATAATCTTATACTCAATGAAAATCAAATAGCAAACTCGGAAGCTAGCCGCAGGCTGCTCAAAGCCCTGCTTTGAGGTTGTAGATGAAACTGACGAAGTCAGTCACATATATAATCCAAGGCGACGCTGACGTGGTTTGAAGAGATTTTCGAAGAGTATTAACTAATTTCTTCTTACCAATTCCACCATATCATACGGCAGGGTATTGGCAGCTTCCTTCAAGGAATAGTTCTCTAAGTTATTGACATTTTGTCGTAACTTCTTGGCATACTTGGTCGTAATCAATCGTTTTTCTTCGTATTCGAAAATCAACTTGCGCTCCAGATAATAGCCCCTCAGCATTTCATCGATATTGTTAGGCTTAACGCGATTGATAACCCGTTCGACAAAGGCACCACTGCTGATAATAGCTGTTTCTCGAAGACGAGACTCCTGCATAAAACTAATCAAAGAGCGTCTATAGACTCCCTTCAGGTTTTCCAAACTTTCAATAATCATCTCTGTATTGGCAAGATAGAGCTCTGCAATTTGGTCATAATCAAGAGCACGGAGACGGCTTTGCTCCTTGTCCTTCCAGCTACGGAAAGTCCTCCCGAGAGTAAAAACTTCATGAAGGAGAAAACGTAAAATCCGCAAAGAAACAAGGAAATAATAGGTCAATCGTGACGCAAACTTACGATTGATTCCTCGTTCTATATTTTTCAGATAACGTTGGTAAACTCGGTAAGCACGATTGCTAATGTTCCCCTCTTCATAGGCCTGTTCCAATCCATCACTTTCAATACTAAGAATCAAGAGTTTCAAAGCAGCCCAGTCTTCTTGATCATCCTGGTTTTCTTGGCTTAAAATGAGATTTTCAATACGTCCATGGTAATTGTCAATAGCCGCATAGAGGGGAAGTTTATTTCTGGTGTCTTCCAACTCTTTTTCCAACTCCAGCGTTACTTCATTCAAAATGGCGATATGCATGAGATAGTCCTTGCTTTCTTCCTGTTCATCCGAAAGATGAGGCAGGATCAAGAGACCTGTTAAAAAGCTTACAAGCGTCACACCTGCGACAAGGAAAAGTAAGAGAGGATACTCCTGTTCTAAATTACTTGGTATCAAGAGAATCGTAGCAATCGACACCGTTCCCTTGACACCTGAGAAGGTCAAGAGAAGCATGTCCTTCATATACTTATTTAGCTTTTTCTTGAGACGTCTAGTCCTATAGGCAAAATAGCCATAGATCATGACAAAACGAATAGCAAAGAGGACAAAGGTAAGGGTGACAAGAGATGCCAGCAAGAGCAAGGGATTATAGATTGGATTGGTCAAGATAGGCTCTGCTATCATTTCCAACTCCATTCCTAAAATCACAAAGACAGAACCGTTGAGCATAAAATTCACTGTATGCCAAACTGTCTCGGTCACCGTATCCACTTGGGCTTCGAGGAGCGTGATTTTCTTGAAGCGACTCGCCTTTAAAATCCCAGCAACTACGACGGCAATAATCCCTGAAACGTGGACTTCTTCTGCCAGGAAGAAGGTTACCAAGGGTAAACTCAATTCCAGAAGGAGCTCACTAGCAATATCCGTTGCTCGCACACTTAGCAAGAAGCTATGCAGGAAACGATTAGTCATGGCTGTTAAAAAGCCAATTAAAAAACCGCCTAGGATTGAAAAGATAAGCGAACTGCTAGCTTGCCCCAGAGAAAAAGCTCCAGTTGTCCAAGCTGTCAAAGCTACCTGAAAAGCCACCAAACCAGAAGCATCATTCAAGAGTCCTTCGCCCTTAAGGATATTGGACACGCGCTTAGGAAAGCTAAACCGCTCCGAAAGAGAGGCAAAGGCCACCAAATCCGTAGGACCAAGGGCCGCCCCAACAGCCAAGCAAGCCGCCAAGGGAAGACTGAGCCAAAGAAGATGGGCCAAACCACCCAAACTCAGGGTCGAGATGAAAATCACTGGAAATATGAGATAGATAATGATTCGCCAGTGTTTTAAAATAGCTGTAATGTCCGCTTCTTCCGACTCTCTGAAAAGCAAAGGCCCGATAACCAGTGCCAAAAACAACTCCGTATTAAGGTGAAAGTCGGTATTGGGTAAAAAGAGACCAATCACAATTCCCAAAAGAATTTGCACCAAAGGAAGAGGCAAAAAAGGTAGGAGCTTATTGGTTGTACTTGAGACAATCAAGACCAGTAAAAATAGGATGAGGTAAATCAGTAATTCCACGCACGTCCTCCTTAATCTTTTTTACAACAGGATTCAAATATCTCCTTCTGCTCTTTGATTTTTTGGTCAATCTTGGAACAGTCTTTGTGCTCAATTTTTCTCTGGCACCGTTCCATCTCAAGAGCAACTAATTTTTTCTTGATTTTAAGCATTTTTTTGCTCATATGCGCTTGATCTAACACCCCCACCGCTCGTTCGTGGTGGGTTGATTCAACAAAATTCTGGCGCATGGCATCCAGCTTTTCACGTAGGTATTGTTTATCCATGTTTATATCTCTCTAATTTTTCAATCATCACTAAAAATGGTGGATTGTTGACTTGGTTTAAAGTTCGGTAAATGGCAGCTGTGTACTCTTGTTGGTTCAACTGGATCACAAAATCCAAGACAGCATCTCTCTCGAGGTCGCCTCCTTCATGACCATAGTAAATCATAATAGCAATTCGTCCACCTTTGACAAGTAAGCCACATAGCTTTTCTAATGCCTCAATCGTTGTCTGCGGTCGGGTGATGACAGACTTATCAGCTGACGGCAAATAGCCCAAATTAAAAATCCCTGCCTTAGCTTTTGTCACAAACTGGTCCAGTGTCTCATGGCCTTGCAAGATTAACTGGGCATTTGTCAAGCCAGCCTGATGCAAACGCTCTTGGGTCTTTTCCAAGGCTTGCTTCTGAATATCAAAGGCATAGACTTGCTTGGCTAGCTTGGCTAAAAAAAGCGTGTCATGACCATTTCCCATAGTCGCATCCACTACGACATCCTCTTTTGTCACGACCTCAGCCAAAAAATCATGTGCCATCTCAAGTGGTCTTTTCATTTTCAAACTCCTGTTTTACAGCCTTGCATCCTTGAACACTTCCACGACGTCGCATCTCCATCTCAATGCTGTTGAGAGCTTCCCATTTATTGAGGCTCCACATAAGCCCAATCAGCATATCCCTAGGTGCATCTCCTGTGATTCGATGGATGACGATATGTTTGGGAATGATTTCCAGTTGGTCACAGATGACCCTGACATATTCGTCCTGACTCATCAATTGTAAACGTCCCTCATGGTAATCTCCTTGCATACGAGTATTTGTCATAAGATGGAGCAAATGCAGTTTAATCCCTTGAATATCGTTATTCGTGACACAACGGCGGACATTTTCAACCATCATCTCATGGGTTTCACCAGGCAAACCATTAATCAAATGGGAAACAATCTCAATCTTGGGATACTTTCTCAAACGCTTGACCGTTTCCACCTACAATTCATAAGAATGCGCACGGTTAATCAGGTCAGAGGTTGCTTCATAAGTAGTCTGCAAGCCCAATTCAACCGTCACATGCATGCACTCCGATAACTCAGCCAAATATTCGATGGTTTCGTCTGGTAAACAGTCTGGGCGCATTCCAATATTGATTCCTACCACACCTGGCTCATTGATAGCCTGTTCATAACGCTCTCGAATAACTTCCACCTTTTCATGGGTGTTGGTAAAATTTTGAAAATAAACCAGATACTTCTGAACATCCGGCCACTTACGGTGCATAAAGTCAATTTCCTTATAAAATTGCTCACGGATAGGCGCATCTGGGGCTACAATAGTATCTCCAGAACCTGAAACCGTACAAAAAGTACAGCCTCCATGAGCCACAGTTCCATCACGATTGGGACAGTCAAATCCCGCATCAATAGGGACTTTAAAAGTCTTTTCTCCAAAGAGTTTTCGATAATAATCATTCAAGGTATTATAAGATTTTATAACTTTCATTATAACAAAAATCACCCACAATCTCAAAAGCCTGACTTTCCTATAAATTCCTCTGTTTCTCGTTTCCATTAGCCTTTTTTTTATGATACAATATGGGTATGATTTTAATGAAATTAGCATCTATTTTATTATTGATACTGACCTTAGTCGTCTGCATTATCCTAACCAAACTTTTTAGATTAAAAAAACTAGGACGAAACTTTGCGGATTTGGCTTTTCCAGTCTTGGTATTTGAGTATTACTTGATTACAGCTAAAACCTTTACCCATAATTTCCTCCCTAGACTGGGGCTAGCCCTCTCGTTCCTAGCCATTATTCTCGTCTTTTTCTTCCTTTTGAAAAAACGCAGCTTTTACTATCCTAAATTCATCAAATTCTTCTGGCGTGCAGGATTCTTATTAACCCTTATCATGTATATAGAAATGATTGTTGAATTGTTCTTAATGAAATAGTCGAATCCCTAAGCATTTTTTTCTAGGGATTTTTGCTTTCTCTACAAAATAGTATAGACAATAACACTATACAATTTTATACAAAGAAAAGAGTCTGGGACAATAGTCTCTTATATCCAAAAAAGCAACGGATTTGCCGTTGCTTTTTTGCATGGTTGCGATAGTCTTGGTAAAATAGAATTGCACAATAAACCGTTTAGAAAGGCTATCCCATGCATATTCACTATAACACAAATCAAACAACTTTACCACTAGAAATCAGTTCCTTCTTGCCACAAGACCATCTCGTCTTTACGATTGAAAAAGTGGTGAATACCTTGGAGGATTATCACTTCCACGCCTTCTATCATGCCTTTGGTCGCCCGTCTTATCACCCAAAAATACTTGTATCTGCTCTTCTATTTGCCTATTCACAAGGGATTTTCTCTGGGCGAAAAATTGAAAAAATGATGATTGAAAATCTGGCTATGTAATACCTAACAGGGCAGTTGGTTGTCAGCTATCGCACCATCAATCGTTTTCGAGTCGCTGAAGGGATGGAAGACCTTATTCGTGATCTTTTCATCGACCTCAATCTTCGTTTAAAAGTGGAAGAGTTAGTGACCTTAGATTGTCTGTTTATTGACGGAACTAAGATTGAAGCCAATGCCAACAAGTATAGTTTTGTGTGGAAGAAAACGACAGAGAAATTCTCCGCCAAACTTCAAGAACAGATACAGGTCTATTTTCAAGAAGAAATCACTCCCCTTCTGATTAAATATGCCATGTTTGACAAGGAACAAAAGAGAGGGTATAAACAGTCAGCTAGAAACTTAGCGAATTGGCACTATGATAACAAGGAGGATAGCTACACACATCCTGATGGCTGGTGCTATCGTTTTCACCATATCAAACATCAGAAAACACAGACAGACTTGCAACAGGAAATCAAGGTTTACTACGCCGACGAACCTGAATCAGCCCCTCAAAAGGGACTGTATATGAACGAAGGCTACCAAAACTTGAAAGTTAAAGAATGTCAGGCGCTTTTATCTCCCCAAGGTAGACAGATTTTCGCTCAACGCAAGATTGATGTGGAACCTGTCTTTGGGCAGATAAAGGCTTGTTTGGGTTACAAGAGATGTAATCTGAGAGGGATGCGTCAAGTGAGAATTGACATGGGATTGGTACTTATGGCCAATAACCTCCTAAAACATAGTGAAATGAAATAAGAACAGGACAAATCGATAAGGACAGTCAAATTGATTTCTAACAATGTTTTAGAAGTAGAAGTGTACTATTCTAGTTTCAATCTACTATACAATAAGAGAACGACTCAAAATTAAAAAGCTAGAGTTCCGCAATTGGAAATATCTAGCTTTTTTGTGGTTGAGAACTATTTTGTCTCAGGCTCTTTATCTTCTATTTAGGACAAGAGTTTTTCTTTGGTCTTTAATGATAAAGAAGGTATCAAAATTTCTAGTCTTCTTTTTTACCTTTAGTAACTACTAATCCTGCACTCAAACCTAGAAGAGCTAAACCTGCTGCTACTGCTGCTTGGCTTGCCGCACTACCTGTATTTGGTAACTGGGCTTTATTAGTTTGACTAGCTTCACTTGAATCAATTGGTTTTGTATCTGCTTTTTCTGACACTTGTGGTTTTTTAGCTTCTTGAGCTACTGGTTTGGTTCCAACCAAGATGATGCGGTCTGTCGGAGCTTCTACCACTTCACGGAGTTTTTCTTCCTTACTTCCATCAGGATTAATCGCTGTAAAGATACGTTCTTTACCAGTTTTTCCTTCTTGTTCTACACGAGTTTCACCTAGATACAGTGTTGAATCTTTTTTCTCAACTGTCTTGTGTGCCAAATCTTTTTCAACAAATTCGAGTTTTGGAAGATCTTCTTGTACAGCAGCAACTGTCTTCTCAGAAACTGGTTTTTCCTTAGTCAAGTGGATACGGTATTCCTTGACTTGTTTTCCACTTTCTGAAACGAGGCGAACAAGTACTGGAAGGCTATCTTCTCCACTATCTACCACAGTTGAAGCTACTTGATTGTTTTCTTCAACTGAGACTTTTGGCCGTTGACCTTTATAGGTAATTTGATAGTCTTGACGATTTTCAGCGAAATCAGCAAGTTCTTTTCCATCTACAAGAATCTTTGATTGCGTACTTTCTTGAGGCAATTCACTCGGTGCAAGGAAGGTCAGCTCAATCATCGCAACACCGCTCTTATCTGCTTTACGCTCCATACGCCATCTCATAGCTTTGGCTTTGATAGTTTTGATAGCTTTAAATGTTACGTTGATTTCATCACCAGCTGCAATGTCTTTATCCGCACGATAAGGCACAGCTTCCCAATTTTCTGGATTGTTAAATGGATGTCCAGATTCGTAGGCTTGGTAGTTTGAATAGTAGGTAGGCACTTCAAAGTCTGGGCCGACATAACGTTCCAAAACAAGTTTAGATGGTGCATCTGTACCACTATCTACAAAGAACTGAACTTTTCCTTGTGCAACAGTCCGTTCTACAATCTTACCATTTTCACGGAAGATTACGCCTGCTGATACTTCTGGATTGGTAGACGGTCTTGCAGACCAGTTTGTCCAACGACGATTTTCTGAATGATCTCCGTCATTGAGATAATCCACACGGTCATGGGAGTTTCTATCAATATCGTTAGTGGCTGAAGCAAAGGCCTGGTTACTGTCTTCATCATACTCTGGGTTATCTGAAAGAGCTTCGCCTAGTTTGTCTGTCACTCGTACAGTGAACTCAGCAACAAGATCACTACCAAGGACATGGCCTCGAACGGTAAATTGACCTGCTTTTGTCAGATTTTCTGCTTGAACTTCTTCCCATTCAACTGACAAGTCTTTTGTTTCGTAGCCGTCTTTACCTGTGAAGTAAACTGGAACCTTAGTCGGCAATTCAAGTGCTTGACCTACTTGTACCAAGCGAGCTTGTTTAACCGCAGCAACTGGTTTATAAGAAAGTAAGTTCTTATCCTTAGTGAAGTGCAGACGGTATTCTCCTAAGATGTCGCCATTTTCAGCTTTCGCGATGACACGAACTGGCTCACCTTCACGAACGCTTGGAACGACGGTAGCGAGACCATTGTTGCTAACACTTGCTGTGACTGCCGGAACTTTTCCATCTACAGACTCAAGGTAGTAGTCTGTCAAATCAGGGTTGAAGCTTGCTAAGTCTTTGCCGTCAACTTGGATTCTTGTTTGTCCTTGTTTGGCTGCCGCAACTTGTTTCGCAAAGATTTGTACCTCTGTGATAGACGTTCCACGCTTGTTATCTGCTTTAACCATGCGAATACGAATAGCATAGGTTTCAACTTTATCAAAGCTAAAGTGGTTCATTTCTCCAGCCTTGAGTTGAGCAGGGGCTTTTAGATTAGTAACTGGTTTCCAGTTGGCAGAATCATTAAAGACATGGTCCTCATTACCAACAAAACTAGGGTTTTTAGGAGCTGTTGGGACAGTCTTACCAACATAATACTCAATCACATAAGACTTCGGTGCACCAACTCCATGGTCTTCGTGGAATCCGACACTTAGATTATCAACGGAGCGTTTGCTCAAGATACCTGAATCTCCAAACAGAACACCGACTGAAGCTTCTGGATTACTACGATTCCAGTTTGTCCAACGATTGGCTGGTTGGTTATTGTAGGAAATGAGCTTGTCATTAACATTTGAAACTGGGTCGCTTGGATTTGAATCTGAAGCAAAGGCAAGTGGCAATTCTGAACCGGTCCATTGGTCAGAAATGTTTGCACCTTGCTCAGTTTGAGCAGATACGCGAACATGAAGTTTAGTTGTTAATCGCGTACCTTCTAAGCGACCATTAACTGTAAAGACACCTTCCTTAGCGTATTGCTCTGGACGAATCTCATCCCATGCAACCTTAGCTGATGAAACGTGACCATTTGAATCATATGTCCGAACGCTTTCTGGTAATTGTGGTGCTTCTGCGATTGGAGTTGTCACACTGACTTCTTCAACTGAAACGATACCTTCTACAGAGACTCTTGCACGCGCTTCAAGGTCAATTCCTTCAACTTTACCTAGTACTTCAAAGGTTTGATAGGAGTCTAGTTTTTCTTTCGGAATAGCTTGCCAAGTGACTTTGTGAGCTTTAGGGAAACCTTTGTCATACTCAACCGTTACTGTTGACGGAAGAGTAGGTTCTTGGTGTAAATCTGTCACTACATTTACTGGACGGATAGATTGCGCAATCTTCTTCTCAGTATTGGCCTGGATAGTGAGATCAACTTGGCCTTTAGCTCCCTCGTATTCCGCTTTGAGAGTGACTGCTCCTGGCTTATGTAACTCAAGCATTCCTTTACGAATTGCGACTTCCCCTTCACCACTTGTAGAGAAGGTTACTTTATCAGCTGGTAATACAGCTTGCGTTCCATCTTGATAGTGAGCTCGAACCGACAATTTGACAGTTTGGTCTTCTTTGAGACTGTCAGCTTTTTCCACTTGCAAGCTCAAGTGAGCAATTTTTGGTGCTTCTTCAAGGAATTGAATTGCATAGGTTTGAAGAGGGCCACCATCTTTAGGCTGAATAAAGATGCTCGCACGCATGCCGTTTGCTGCGCTTGCTTGAAGAACTGTCACATCAGCATTTTCAGCACTTGCTGTGACTTCTGGCAGTTGGGCACCATAAGATAGAGTACGATATTGCATTGGTTGTCGACTAGTAAGACCTGTTACTGCCTCACCTCCAACAGTAACAGTTGGCACTACAGGTGCTGCAGCATTTCCTTCTTCTACCACAAGGGTTGCATGAATTGGTTGACCTTCTAAATAACCGGTCGCTTGAATACGAGAACCTGGAATTGCTAACTTAACTTTATCTTCTTCGGCAATCTCCCACTTGTCCACTTCATACTCTTGTACACTTCCATCAGTCAAAACATAGGAAACAGATTTGTCTACAGAATTCAAGTTAGTATTTGGAGCAATACGTTTAACTGTTGGTAATTCTTTCGCAATTGCTAGAACCTCGACATGAGCCTCTACCTCACGTCCATTTGCTGTACCTTTAACAGTCACAACTCCTGCTTGACTAACATCGACTTGAGACCAAGTTACTGGAAGTTTTTCACGACTACCGTCGCTGTATACAAAACCTACTGTTTTCGGCATTTTTGGTTCTTTACCAATTAATGTACGAACTCTTGCTACTTCTGTCCCCAAAACAGTCTTCTCTTGTCCTTCTTTCTTACCAGTAAAGACGGTAACTTGGTCCGATTTCAAGAGATCTGAGTGGGCAGTCAGAGTGAATTTACCTGCTTGTTCAGTTGATTTAACGATGGCAACCCCTTTACCGTTAAAGGCTCTACGGATCCATGAACCATCTGCTTGCGCCTTATAGCGTTCTCGGCTGGCTTGTTCCCCATTATCGACACCGACTAGTTGACCTTGTCCATGCAATTGGAAACGAACCAAATTATTGGCAGTTGGTACAACATTTCCTTCACTGTCTACGATTTCGTAGTAGATGTAAGTCAAGTCTTTTCCATCTGCGGCGATGGCGTGTTCTTCCTTGACGAGGCGAACTCCTGCTGGTTGCCCTGCAGTGGTAATCTTGTCACGTGCAATTTCTTTTCCAGCTTCATCGCGAGCTACAGCTTCCAAGGTACCTGGTTGGTAAGCAACCTTCCACTCAAGATAGAGTTCCTTAGCATTCGCACCTTCTTGGTAGGTACGACCATCGCTGGTTTGTTTTTTGTTGAAGGTCTTAAGACCAAGAGATTTTCCATTCAAGAACAATTCTACACTAGAAGCATTCGAATAAGCACGAACTGGAATCTTACCTTCTGAGTCAGCTACTTTGGATGCTAATTCTTTGTTTTCCCAGTTCCAGTGAGGAAGAAGGTGTACCATCGGTTTCTTCTTAACAGAAACCCATTGGCTTTGGTAGAGATAGAAGTCATGTTTTGGAATGCCGGCTGTATCTACGATACCAAAGTAAGAGCTCTTAACAGGAGTTTGATTTTGGTTGTGCCATGGTGTAGGTTCACCAATATAGTCCGTACCTGTCCAGATAAACTGTCCAGCATAGCCAGCGTTGTCACGGTCAAAAGTCCATGAAGCGGTTGCTGTTTTCCCCCAACCCACACGATCATTCCCATAGTCAGACTGTTCATAATGACGCTCAGGTCCATTGCTATGTTTCAATTCACGTTCAGGGCGATAGTAACTTCCACGTGTACGGGTAGCTGAAGATGTTTCTGATCCATAAATCAACCATTTTGGATGCTTAGCTCTAAGGGCTTTGTAATTATCTTCAGAATAGTTAAATCCAACAGCATCGAGTTCATCAGCAATTTTCTCATGCCCTCCGCTACCATTACCGAAACGGAATTTATCTGCTCCCATGGTAACATAGCGAGTCTTATCAACATCCTTGATAACCTTGACCAAACGTTTAACAGTTGCTAAAGAGTGGGCATCACCATTAGCTTCACCTATTTCATTACCAATTGACCACATGAAGATAGCAGGGTTGTTTTTGCCTCTTTCGACCATGGTACGTAGGTCAAAATCAGACCATTTTTCACCTTTTCGAGCTTCTGGGTGAGTGGCATCTTTTTCAAAGAAACGTCCATAGTCATAAGGTTTCTTGCCACCATACCAAGTATCAAAGGCCTCTTCCTGAACGAGTAAACCTAGTTCTGCTGCGATTTGCAAGGTTTGCTCACTAGCAGGGTTGTGGGTTGTACGGATGGAGTTAACTCCCATCTCCTTCATTTGTTTGAGACGACGGTATTCTGCTTTATAGTTTTCTTCTGCTCCAAGCGCCCCATGGTCGTGGTGCAAGGATACTCCATGGAATTTAATACGTTCACCATTCAAAGAGAAACCTTCATTTGGAGTCCAGTGATAGTAACGGTAACCAAACAAATCCTTCTTAGCATCAACCAATTGACCGTCACGGTAAACACGCGTAATCAATTCGTACAAGGCAGGTTTGTCATTTAAAACGGTCCAGAGTTTTGGTCTTTCAACTTCTAAAATCGCATCTAGGCTTGTTGATTCATGTGCTTTTAAGGTACGACTCTCTGTACGTACTAGACCTGTCACAGCCTGACCACCACGTTCAACGATTTGATATTCTGCTACAAGTTCATGGTCTTTGTCGTCCGTATTGACGATTTTGCTGGTCACATGAGTTTCAACCTTGCCATGTTGTTGTTCTTCAAGTTTTGGTGTTAAAATAGTTGTCCCATTTTTCTCAACATGCACCTTATCTGTCACTTGTAAAGTCACATCACGATAAATACCACTTCCTGAATACCAACGGCTACTTGGCTGTTTGTTGACTGCATAGACAGCAATCACATTCTCACGACCATCTTTGTTCAAATAGTTAGTGATATCATATGAAAATTGGTTATAACCATTTGGATAATGCCCCACTAACTGACCATTGACATAAACTTGAGAATCCATGTAGACGCCATCAAAAGTAAGGCGAACATGTTTCTTGAGGTCTTTTTCATCTAGTTTGAAAGTCTTGCGATACCAAGCTTCCCCACCGTTAAGCTGTCCACCTTCATTTTGTGCAGGAGATTCATGATCGAAATCGTTAAAAATACTCCAGTCATACGGTAAATCCAATTTTTTCCACGTAGATACATCTGCATCCGGTTTAATGACTTCCTTAGAATTTGCATTGAGTTTAAAGTGCCAATTTTGATTAAAATCCACTTTCCTGTCTTCAATCATTTGATTCACTTCTTCATTTGTTACAGCTTTAGCATCTTCCCTAAGCGGTTTTTCTTGACTTGAAGCTTGTGATTCTATCCTTGGAGCTTTTTCTTCCGGTTTAGCAGACACTTTTTCCTCTTTTGGAGTTACGGCTTCATCTTCTTTCTTCTCAGATGCAATAGCCTCAGTTGAACTAGATTCACTTTGTTCTGTCCTTTCAACTACATTTTTAGTTTCCAAAGCTTTATCAGCCTTTTCTTCTACTATCGTTTTTTCCTCTTTAGGTTTCTCAGCAGTATGAGTAATAAGTGTTTCATCCGCATAAACTACAGATTCTCCAGCTATATTTCCTCCTAATAGAACTGCACAAGTCCCAATCATTACTGAGCAAGCTCCCACAGCAAACTTACGAATGCTATAAACTCTTTTCCGATTCCAATGGCCTTTCCCCATAAAACCCTCCTTATATTATATTTAGTGCAGTTAGCTACTGCCAAAGCCCAAGTGGTACACATTGTATGACAACCTAGTTTCAACAATTTACACTCTGTGAAAATCCAATTCAAACTTCGTCAGCGTCGCCTTGCCGTAGGTATGGTTACTGACTTCGTCAGTTTCATCTACAACCTCAAAACTGTGTTTTGAGCTGACTTCGTCAGTTTCATCTACAACCTCAAAACAGTGT
>NZ_VMKV01000053.1:32707-35874 GCF_013276335.1 Streptococcus sp. 2100
TTTTCATTGAGTATAATTCAATTACCATTATTTTCTCCGATTTCTTGATAGTTTATAAAAAACCTAGGCTGTCACTCCTAAACAGTATGACAACCTAGTTTCAACAATTTACATTTTATAGGAGCGCATTATTTTGCTTTTGCTGCGTACTCTTCGTTACGTTTAATCATTTGTTTTCTGTACCAAGCAAAGATACCGATATAGAATACAAGGAAGACTACTGCACCAAGAATTGCTTTGATATCACCAGTTGTAGTGTTACCAATTGTCCAACCAAGAAGTTTTTCGATTGGTCCTTCAAGAGTAGAGTGAGTAATCAATTGAGTTTGGCTCACACCTTCTGGGAAGGCACCTACACCTTTAGCAAGTTCTGTTGCAAATGGCGCAATAAGTGTACCTGAAAGAAGGAAGAGTGGCAACAAGAGTGTTCCGAAGATAATCATACGGAGCAATTTACCACGCGTTACAACCAAGAGAGCTGGAGTAACACCCATAGCGATGATACCTGCAAGTGGCAAGATACCATTTCCAACTTTTGAAAGAAGCACTGCTTCAATCAACATGATTGGTGCAAGTACGTTGGCACAAGCCCAGATTTCAGCACGACCAGCGATGAATGGCCAGTCAAGACCGATATTGAATTTACGTCCTTGAAGACGTTTAGTAGCAACGTTTGTAATACCTTGTGATAGTGGTTCTACGGCTGCGATGAACCATGAACCGATAAGTGAGAAGAGTTCCAAAGATACACCGGCAGTCAAACCAAGAGACAACCATCCTTTGATAACAAGACGCCATTTATCTGCATCTGCAACACCTGCAATTGGATGTGGAGTTCCCATAATACCGATAACGATACCAAGGATGAAACCGATGAAGAATTTAGATCCCCAGAAACCGATTTTCTTGTTCAATTTAGCAGCATCAAAGTCATATTTATCAAGGCCTGGGAAGAATTTTTCAAAAATCTTATCCAAAACCATGATAACTGGGTTCATCATGTAGTTCATGTGAGTTGATGTCATTGGTGATGAACTTGGAGCGTTAAGAAGGTCATCAAATGTAGGTTTCATCAAGTCAGAGTTGATAATTTTCAACACACCAACAAGGACGATAGCTGCTGTAGCAATAAAGAGCGAAACCCCTTGACTCACACCATTGTTATCAGCATACCATTTAATCAAGAGACCTGTGATAGACAAGTGCCAGATATCAAAGATATCGACATCAAGTGTATCGGTTTTCTTCATAGCAAGCATCACTACGTTGACAATCAACATGATGAGCAAGAAGTAAAGTGTCCAAGCAGATCCCCAAGTGATTGTTGCGAGTGGTGCCCAACCAACGTCGGTAATACTCAATTGGATACCAGTGTTTTCAACGAATTTTGCAAGTGATGCTGAGAAAGCACCATTTAGCATACCGATGATAGCACCGATACCTGTAAGAGCGATGGCAAGTTTGATACCACCTTCAAGCGCTTTGGAGAATTTCACTCCAAAAAGTAAAGCCAATACTGTCAAAATAATTAACATGATGACAGGTCCACCCATTTCTAAGATGGGATTGAAAACCTTTCCGATTAGGTCAAAGATTGCATCCATAACAGTTCCTCCCTTTTTTATGTTATATGAATGTTAACAAATTAGAATTAGCTTAATCCGTGTTCTTTAATAGCTGCTTCAATATTGTCAAATACTGGAGCGCTCATTGCTGGGATACGGAATAAGATTGGTCCAGCTTCGATAACTGGGATACCTGGTTCAAAACCAAGGTCTGTTGCAGCGATTGGTGTAAAGATATCGTAACCTTTCATAAGGTCTTCGTTTACATCTTTGACCATGACTGCATCACAGTGAACATCATAACCACGGTTTGAAAGTTCTTCTTCTAGAGCACTTTTAATTTGGTGACTTGAGTTAACACCTGCACCGCAGGCAGCAAGAATTTTAATCATTTAGATTTCCTCCGATTTTATTTTTTAATAGACAAGATTAAGCGGTTGCTTCAGCAATGTAAGCATAAAGTTTTTCTGGTTCGGAAATTTTTGATAGGTCTTCAAGATGTCCATTTCCTGTGAAAAAGTCCATCAACTGAGCCAGAATATTTGTTTGACTTGAACTTGAGTTATTGATGATAAAGAAGAGCAAGGATACTTCTACTTCCTTATCAGGAGCTATCATATTGTGGAAGGTCACAGGTTTCTCTAATCGAACAACCACCACTTTCTCAGCTAGATTATGAACAATATCTGTATGAGGAATAGCCACATTCGGCAAATCCTTACCCAAAAATTCCATATCTAAGCCAGTTGGAAATGACTTTTCACGCGTGATCAAGGCTTCACGATAAGTTGGAGTCACGATTTCTCGTTCCTCCAATAAAGTAGCAACCTGATCAAAGAGATGTTCTTGATTATCCGCTTCTAAGCAAAACACAAGGTTTTTGTCAAAGAAATGATCTAATCCCATAAGGTTTTCCCTTCTTTCCATTAACTTTATGCTATAAGTATAACACTATATGTAATCGTTGTCAATAGTTTTCTGTTGATTTTTGTCTTTTTTTATACTTTTGTTGTGTTTATAGTTTGTTATATAAAAATAAACAAACAAATATTCCAAGTATTTTTCTGTTCTAATACTCAATGAAAATCAAAGAGCAAACTAGAAAGCTAGGCACAGACTGCTCAAAACACCGNNTTTCGAAGAGTATTATTTTCCTTCTTTATCAGGAAATAGATAGCCAATCCCTACACAAGCCAGCACACCTGCTCCAATCACCAAGCCACTTGAAATTGGCAACAGATCCAAAATTGCATTTGCGATGATAAAGGCAATAATCAAACACATCAGACTAGCCTTGTAATCCTTTTTCAAAAGATTCTCTAGAGTGAAAAAGAGGAACAGACCCACCGGAATCAAAGACCAGAGGTTGACATCTAAACTTGGCCAGCCAACAGAACCAAAATACACTACTGTCACTGCTGCTAATAAAAAGACAATTCCCAATAATTTTTTCATTTCTTTATCTCCGATTTCTTTTTTAGGAACTTGAGTTCTCTGATAGTGAAGCCTCACGTCCCTTACAAAAATCATTATAGTAGAGGTCAGTTTCAAGAACAAGTTCTTTTGCCTATCTGGTCTCTATAGTAACCGCCCAATAACGAA
>NZ_VMKV01000054.1:0-18057 GCF_013276335.1 Streptococcus sp. 2100
TCATTATAGAACTTTCAATATCACATTCGAATCACAATAAATAAAAAAATCTTCCAATTCCCTTGCAAAAATGAAGAAAGTGTGATAACATAGTACGGTATGTGGTGCTAGCACATCCGCTATATTAGATCTAATAGGAGGAAAACACAAATGGCTAAAGTATGTTACTTTACAGGTCGTAAGACTGTATCAGGAAACAACCGTTCACACGCGATGAACCAAACAAAACGTGCCGTAAAACCAAACCTTCAAAAAGTTACTGTTCTTATCGATGGTAAACCTAAAAAAGTTTGGGCTTCAGCTCGTGCTTTGAAATCAGGTAAAGTTGAACGCGTTTAATAATAAAAGCAAGGAGACCTCAGGGTCTTTTTCTTTTGTCATAGCGAAAAAATCATTTTAAAAGCAGAGTAAATATCCGCTGATACAGTATTCTGCTTTTACACTTGGGCTGAAATATGATAAAATAGAGTATCAACTAGTTGAGGTAAAAAGGATGACTGTAAAAATTAATACAAAAGATGGTCAAATCGAACTAACAGATGAAGTGATTGCAACCGTCGTAGGTGGAGCAGCAACTGAAATTTTTGGTGTGGTCGGTATGGCTAGTAAAAATGCCCTCAAAGATAATTTTCAAGCCCTTCTAGGTAAGGAAAATTATTCTAAAGGTGTCGTCGTAAAGGCAGCCGAAGATGGCAGCATTGCAGTTGATGTGTATACCGTGTTGAGCTACGGAACAAAGATTAGTGAAGTGTCAAAAAACATTCAAGAGCGTGTTGCCTTTAGCTTGGAAAACCAGCTTGGAATTACTGCTCAGACTGTAAATGTCTACATTCAAAATATCAAAGTTGTAGGAGAATAACCGTGTCAAAAATTACTACTAGCTTATTTCAAGAAATGGTGCAGGCTGCATCAACTCGCTTGAATAAGCAAGCTGAATATGTCAATTCATTAAATGTCTTCCCCGTTCCAGATGGAGATACTGGAACAAACATGGGAATGACCATTGAAAATGGTGCTAAAGAAGTTGCAGACAAGCCAGCTTCTACAGTTGGCGAGGTAGCGAGCATTCTTGCTAAAGGGCTTTTGATGGGTGCGCGTGGGAACTCAGGTGTTATTACCTCTCAGCTTTTCCGTGGATTTTCACAAGCCATCAAGGATAAAGACGAGTTAACAGGTCAAGACTTGGCTCTTGCTTTCCAATCAGGTGTAGAAGTTGCCTATAAGGCAGTGATGAAACCAGTTGAGGGAACGATTTTGACAGTTTCTCGTGGGGCTGCTATCGGTGCTAAGAAAAAAGCTGAGCAAACAGATGACGCTGTTGAAGTCATGCGCGCAGCTTTAGAAGGTGCTAAAACAGCTCTAGCTAAAACACCAGACATGCTTCCAGTCTTGAAGGAAGTTGGCGTTGTGGACTCAGGTGGTCAAGGATTGGTCTTCATCTACGAAGGTTTCCTTTCAGCTCTTACTGGCGAATATATTGCATCTGAGGACTTTGTAGCCACTCCTGCCAACATGAGTGAGATGATCAATGCGGAGCACCACAAGTCTGTAGCTGGTCACGTAGCGACTGAGGACATTACCTTTGGTTACTGTACTGAAATCATGGTAGCTCTTAAGCAAGGTCCAACCTATACCAAAGATTTTGATTACGACGAGTTCCGTAACTACTTGAATGAACTTGGGGATTCTCTCCTTGTTGTCAATGATGATGAAATTGTCAAAGTCCATGTCCATACAGAAGATCCAGGACTTGTCATGCAAGAAGGTCTCAAATATGGTAGCTTGGTCAAGGTAAAAGTTGACAATATGCGTAACCAACACGAAGCACAGGTTGAAAAAGAAGCTGCCCAAGTTAGCAAACCAGCTGAAGAAAAAGAGTATGCTTTGATTGCTGTCGTTTCTGGTAAAGGTCTAGCAGATATCTTCCGTTCTCAAGGAGTGGATTATGTTATCGAAGGCGGTCAAACCATGAACCCTTCAACAGAAGACTTTATCAAGGCTGTTGAACAGGTCAACGCTCGTAACATTATCTTCCTGCCAAACAACAAGAACATCTTCATGGCAGCTCAATCTGCAGCAGAAGTTTTGGAACAACCAGCAGTAGTGGTAGAGGCTCGTACTCTTCCTCAAGGTTTAACAAGTCTTCTTGCCTTTGATCCAAGCAAGTCCATTGAAGAAAACCAAGAGCGTATGACTGCAGCTCTTAGCGATGTCGTTAGTGGAAGCGTCACAACAGCTGTGCGTGATACAACCATTGATGGCTTAGAAATCCATGAAAACGATAATCTTGGTATGGTGGATGGGAAAATCCTCGTGTCAAACCCTGACATGCACCAAACCTTGGCAGAAACTTTGAAACATATGTTGGATGAAGACAGTGAAATCGTAACCTTCTATGTCGGTGAAGACGGAAGCGAAGAACTTGCCAATGAAATCGCTCAAGAAATCGCAGAAGAATTTGAGGATCTTGAAGTTGAAATCCACCAAGGTCAACAACCTGTTTACCCCTATCTATTTAGTGTGGAATAAGAGCCGATTAATGAAGGACTGAGAAATCAGTTCTTTTTTCTTTTTCAGTAAATGAAAACGGTATCTTTTTAATAAAAACAAAAATAACATTCATAAATAAACGTTAAAATAGAAAATTCAGAAAATTTCTTCTTTTCTCTTGAAAATTTTTTAAAAAATGGTATGATAGTAACAAGTTATTTTTAAGAGGAAAGAAAGGGGAACAATGGAGAAAATCAGTTTAGAATCTCCTAAGACGGGTTCGGACCTAGTTTTGGAAACACTTCGTGATTTAGGAATTGATACCATCTTTGGTTATCCTGGTGGTGCAGTCTTGCCTTTTTATGATGCGATATATAATTTTAAAGGTATTCACCACATTCTAGGACGCCATGAGCAAGGTTGTCTGCATGAAGCTGAAGGTTATGCTAAATCAACTGGAAAGTTGGGTGTTGCCGTCGTTACTAGCGGACCGGGAGCAACAAATGCCATTACAGGGATTGCGGATGCCATGAGCGATAGTGTTCCCCTTTTGGTCTTTACAGGTCAGGTAGGGCGAGCAGGGATTGGGAAGGATGCCTTTCAGGAGGCAGACATCGTGGGAATTACCATGCCAATCACTAAGTACAATTACCAAGTTCGTGAGACAGCTGATATTCCGCGCATCATTACGGAAGCTGTCCATATCGCAACTACAGGTCGACCAGGGCCAGTCGTCATTGACCTACCTAAAGACGTATCTGCTTTAGAAACAGACTTCATCTATTCACCAGAAGTGAACCTACCAAGCTATCAGCCGACTCTTGAGCCAAATGATATGCAAATCAAGAAAATCTTGAAGCAATTGTCCAAGGCTAAAAAGCCAGTCTTGTTAGCTGGTGGTGGAATTAGTTATGCTGAGGCTGCGGCAGAATTAAATGAATTTGCAGAACGCTATCAAATTCCAGTCGTAACAACTCTCTTAGGTCAAGGAACAATTGCAACGACTCACCCACTCTTCCTTGGAATGGGGGGGATGCACGGTTCTTTCGCAGCGAATATTGCCATGACAGAGACGGACTTTATGATTAGTATTGGCTCTCGTTTTGATGACCGTTTGACAGGAAATCCAAAGACTTTTGCTAAGAATTCTAAGGTTGCCCATATTGATATTGACCCAGCCGAGATTGGCAAGATTATCAGTGCAGATATTCCTGTAGTTGGAGATGCTAAGAAAGCCTTGCAAATGTTGCTAGCAGAACCGACAGTTCATAACAATACTGAGAAATGGATTGAGAAAGTTACTAAAGACAAGAACCGTGTTCGTTCTTATGATAAGAAAGAGCGTGTGGTTCAACCGCAAGCAGTTATTGAACGCATTGGTGAATTGACGAATGGAGATGCCATTGTGGTAACAGATGTTGGTCAACACCAAATGTGGACAGCCCAGTATTATCCCTACCAAAATGAACGTCAGTTAGTGACTTCAGGTGGTTTAGGAACCATGGGATTCGGAATTCCAGCAGCAATCGGGGCTAAAATTGCTAACCCAGATAAGGAAGTAGTCTTGTTTGTTGGGGATGGTGGTTTCCAAATGACCAACCAGGAGTTGGCTATTTTGAATATTTACAAAGTGCCAATCAAGGTGGTTATGCTGAACAATCATTCACTTGGAATGGTTCGCCAGTGGCAGGAATCCTTCTATGAAGGAAGAACATCAGAGTCGGTCTTTGATACCCTTCCTGATTTCCAATTGATGGCGCAGGCTTATGGTATTAAAAACTATAAGTTTGACAATCCTGAGACCTTGGCTCAAGACCTTGAAGTCATCACTGAGCATGTTCCTATGCTAATTGAGGTAGATATTTCTCGTAAGGAACAGGTGTTACCAATGGTACCGGCTGGTAAGAGTAATCATGAGATGTTGGGGGTGAAGTTCCATGCGTAGAATGTTAACAGCAAAACTACAAAATCGTTCAGGAGTCCTCAATCGCTTTACAGGTGTCTTATCTCGTCGTCAGGTTAATATTGAAAGCATCTCTGTTGGAGTAACAGAAGATCCGAATGTATCGCGTATCACCATTATTATTGATGTTGCTTCTCATGATGAAGTGGAGCAAATTATCAAGCAACTCAATCGTCAGATTGATGTGATTCGCATTCGTGATATTACAGACAAGCCTCATTTGGAGCGCGAGGTGATTTTGGTTAAGATGTCAGCGCCAGCTGAGAAGCGAGCTGAGATTCTAGCGATTATTCAACCTTTCCGTGCAACAGTGGTAGACGTAGCGCCAAGCTCGATTACCATTCAGATGACAGGAAATGCTGAAAAGAGTGAAGCTCTATTACGAGTCATTCGACCATACGGTATTCGCAATATTGCTCGAACGGGTGCAACTGGATTTACCCGTGACTAAAAATCCAACTTAAATTTGTTAAACCAGCCTAAAAGGCAATAAATGATAGAAAAGAGAGAAAAACTATGGCAGTTCAAATGGAATACGAAAAAGATGTTAAAGTAGCAGCACTTGACGGTAAAAAAATCGCCGTTATCGGTTATGGTTCACAAGGACATGCGCATGCTCAAAACTTGCGTGACTCAGGTCGCGATGTCATCATCGGTGTACGTCCAGGTAAATCTTTTGACAAAGCAAAAGAAGATGGATTTGACACTTACACAGTAGCAGAAGCAACTAAATTGGCTGATGTTATCATGATTTTGGCACCAGACGAAATCCAACAAGAATTGTACGAAGCGGAAATCGCTCCAAACTTGGAAGCTGGGAATGCAGTTGGATTTGCTCATGGTTTCAACATTCACTTCGAATTTATCAAAGTTCCTGCGGATGTAGATGTCTTTATGTGTGCTCCTAAAGGACCAGGGCACTTGGTACGCCGTACTTACGAAGAAGGATTTGGTGTACCAGCTCTTTACGCAGTATACCAAGATGCAACAGGAAATGCGAAAAACATTGCTATGGACTGGTGTAAAGGTGTTGGAGCAGCTCGTGTAGGTCTTCTTGAAACAACATACAAAGAAGAAACTGAAGAAGATTTGTTTGGTGAACAAGCTGTACTTTGTGGTGGTTTGACTGCCCTTATCGAAGCAGGTTTCGAAGTCTTGACAGAAGCAGGTTACGCTCCAGAATTGGCTTACTTTGAAGTTCTTCACGAAATGAAATTGATCGTTGACTTGATCTATGAAGGTGGATTCAAGAAAATGCGTCAATCTATTTCAAACACTGCTGAATACGGTGACTATGTATCAGGTCCACGTGTGATTACTGAGCAAGTTAAAGAAAATATGAAAGCTGTCTTGGCAGACATCCAAAATGGTAAATTTGCAAATGACTTTGTAAATGACTATAAAGCTGGACGTCCAAAATTGACTGCTTACCGTGAACAAGCAGCTAACCTTGAAATTGAAAAAGTTGGTGCAGAATTGCGTAAAGCAATGCCTTTCGTTGGTAAAAACGACGATGATGCATTCAAAATCTATAACTAATTAGAAAGCAAAGAATTTTGCTTAAAATAGTAGCTTCAGCTATTCGTGGGATATTAGATATACTTATTTAGGGGTTGAAATCATATGAATATTACCAATTTGTTTTCTATCAAGACAGGATGTGATGAGACTGATAGGCAACTGCAAAAATTATTTTTTCAGTTGGATTTACAATTGGGAGAATTGACAGATCAACTAAGAAAATTAGATTCTAATTTTGTTCCTCGTAGTCAATTTGTAGACACGCTGGATTTGAATGATGTAGAATATAAAGAAGTTTTAAACTATTTTATCTTCCATCGTAATGATAGTGAAGAAAGTTTGGCAGAATGGTTATATGATTGGATTTCCACAAATCGTTATGAACTTCCTAAAGAGTTTTCAATTCGTATGGCTCATAAATATCATGAAAGTGTTGCTGAAGTTTTTGGAGATGAATAACTAAAAAAACAGTCATTAGTGACTGTTTTTTATAGAAAAAGAGGTTTTATATGTTAAGTTCAAAAGATATTATCAAGGCTCATAAGGTCTTGAATGGTGTGGTTGTGAATACCCCACTGGATTACGACCATTATTTATCGGAGAAGTATGGTGCTAAGATTTATTTGAAAAAAGAAAATGCCCAGCGTGTTCGTTCCTTTAAAATTCGTGGTGCCTATTATGCTATTTCTCAGCTCAGCAAGGAAGAACGTGAGCGTGGGGTAGTCTGTGCTTCTGCGGGAAATCATGCGCAGGGAGTTGCCTATACTTGTAATGAGATGAAAATTCCTGCTACTATTTTTATGCCCATTACCACTCCGCAACAAAAGATTGGTCAGGTTCGCTTTTTTGGTGGGGATTTTGTAACCATTAAACTAGTTGGAGATACCTTTGATGCCTCAGCCAAAGCAGCTCAAGAATTTACAGTCTCTGAAAATCGTACCTTTATTGCTCCCTTTGATGATACTCATGTCCAAGCGGGTCAAGGAACAGTTGCTTATGAGATTTTAGAAGAAGCTCGAAAAGAATCGATTGACTTTGATGCTGTCTTGGTCCCTGTTGGTGGTGGCGGTCTCATTGCCGGGGTTTCTACCTATATCAAGGAAACAAGTCCAGAAATTGAAGTCATTGGGGTAGAGGCTAATGGAGCGCGTTCCATGAAAGCTGCTTTTGAAGCTGGTGGACCTGTTAAACTCAAAGAAATTGACAAATTTGCGGATGGGATTGCTGTGCAAAAGGTAGGACAGTTGACCTATGAAGCAACGCGTCAACATGTTCAAACTTTGGTAGGTGTCGATGAGGGATTGATTTCTGAAACTTTGATTGACCTCTACTCTAAGCAAGGGATTGTTGCAGAACCTGCTGGAGCAGCTAGTATCGCCTCTTTAGAGGTTTTAGCTGAATATATCAAGGGGAAAACCATTTGTTGTATCATTTCTGGAGGGAATAATGATATCAACCGTATGCCAGAAATGGAAGAGCGTGCCTTGATTTATGATGGGATCAAACATTACTTTGTGGTCAATTTCCCACAGCGTCCAGGAGCTTTGCGTGAGTTTGTAAATGATATCTTGGGGCCAAATGATGATATCACCCGTTTTGAGTATATCAAGCGAGCTAGTAAGGGAACAGGTCCAGTATTGATTGGGATCGCTTTGGCAGATAAGCATGATTATGCAGGCTTAATTCGTCGAATGGAAGGTTTTGATCCAGCTTATATTAACTTAAATGGGAATGAAACGCTCTATAATATGCTTGTCTGAGGACTAATAAAAAAATATCATATTATTTGCACAACTAATGTATAGGTGTTATAATGATAGTGAAGAAAGGGGGCGATTCCTAT
The DNA here is from genome assembly GCF_013276335.1 of Streptococcus sp. 2100. NCBI lineage: Bacteria > Bacillati > Bacillota > Bacilli > Lactobacillales > Streptococcaceae > Streptococcus > Streptococcus sp. 2100. The sequence continues at coordinate 7,818 of NZ_VMKV01000054.1, forward strand.
GGTTTTAGGAAGCTTATCGTGCTATTTCTACTACAACTCACTATAACACCTATTATTTTCGATTCTGTTTATATTAAGGCGGCAGAATTACTTACTATATATAAGGAAATTTTTTGAAATCCCCAATTGTATATATCCCTAATTTGAGATTTCTCTAAATATAATAGGAATCAAAAAAAATAATCAATGTTTGTGAGATGACTGCTAGGTGAGTTGGTCGAAAAAACTCGTGAGATAGACAATAGTGCTAGACATGCAATAGCTAGTGATACTGATTTTAAATGACTAGCTGGAAAGTGGGTATGTAATCAGAAGATGCAAGATTGTACAAAGTAAGTAGTACCGGTTGTGAAATGGATAAGATATAGATAAGGACAGGAAAGGAACCAAAGAAGGAGAAAGAAAACGGAATGATTTAGAGATAGTGAGGAGTGAAAGACTATCTTTAGTGGGCTTGTTGATTTAAAAGGAATAGATAGAATGAAATAGTAAATCCTGTCTATCCTATTAAGAAACTGGTATTCAGCATACGTGAATATTTTTACAAATTTAAAGTTTAATAATGCAATTGTTTTTTAGGAGCATACTGATGGGTTATAGTAAGCGGAAAACTATATATTATCGGCTTTAAAAAGGAAGTAAGAAGATTCTGGGTCATTTATTTTATTGAATATATGTTTTTTTATTGACAAAAGTAGTAAAAACGTATACAATTAAGTATTGTAAAGAAGAAAATAGGAGAAAAACATGGCTAAGTCAAACTTTGAAAAAGTAGAATCAGTTGTTGGCTGGGTTCGTGATAAGAAAATCACAGGCTACCGTATCTCTAAGGAAACGAATGCGCGTGAAATGTCTATCATTGCTCTGGCGCAGGGTCGTGCAAAAGTAAAAAATATTTCATTTGAAACAGCCCTAGGCCTAATTGATTTCTATGAAAAAAATCATGAAAAATTTGAAGATTAATCTTTGGATAACGGCGGATTCTTGACCCTCAAGTAGTAGAGATAGAGAATCTGCCTTTTCATTTTGAGGACAGCAAAAAGACTGCACGGTTGAGGCAGCCTTTTCTTTTTATTTGAGATAGCGTTGAAGGAATTCTTTTGTACGGTCTTCTTTAGGATTGGTGAAGAGATCTTCTGGTTTGCCTTCTTCAGCAATCACACCCTTATCCATAAAGATAACACGGTGAGAGACATCACGGGCGAATTCCATTTCGTGGGTTACGACAATCATGGTCAAGCCTTCCTGAGCCAGATCTTGCATGATTTTGAGGACTTCTCCAACCATTTCTGGATCGAGAGCTGATGTTGGTTCATCAAAGAGAATAGCGTCCGGATTCATGGAGAGGGCACGAGCGATGGCCACACGTTGTTTTTGACCCCCTGAGAGTTGTCTTGGCTTCGCTTGCCAGTAGCGTTCTCCCATGCCGACTTTTTCTAGGTTTTCTTTGGCAGTCTTTTCAGCTTCTGTGCGTTCGCGTTTAAGGACAGTTGTCTGAGCGACAATTGTGTTTTCAAGCACGTTGAGATTTTCAAAGAGGTTAAAGGATTGGAACACCATCCCCAACTTTTCACGGTATTGCGTGAGGTCATAGCCTTTTTCGAGGACATTTTGTCCATGATAAAGGATTTGTCCATCAGTTGGTGTTTCAAGTAGGTTGATGGAGCGTAGGAAGGTCGATTTCCCGCTTCCAGAGCTTCCGATGATAGAGATGACCTCTCCCTTGTGGACAGTCAGAGAAATGTCTTTTAGCACTTCGTTTTGTCCATAGGATTTTTTGAGGTGTTTAATTTCAAGGATTGCTTGTGTCATTATTTCAAATCCTCCGTTTGCATTTGGTTAGCACCTGTAGTATAGGTATCCATGTCCATTCGGCGTTCGATGAAGCGTAGGATACGTGTTACGGTGAAGGTGAGGACAAAGTAAATCACGGCGATGATTGTAAATGTCTGGAAGTATTGATAGGTTTGAGTTGCCACGGTATTTCCTGAGAAATAAAGTTCGACAACAGAGATAACGTTCAATACAGATGTATCTTTGATATTGATGACAAATTCATTACCAGTTGCTGGTAGGATATTGCGGACAACCTGAGGTAGGACAATCTTACGCATGGTTTGGTTATGAGTCATACCGAGTGCAGTTGCGGCTTCAAATTGTCCCTTGTCAACTGCCAGGATACCACCACGGACGATTTCAGTCATGTAGGCACCGGTATTGATTGAAACGATGAAGATAGCAGCTAGTGTACGGTCAAGGTTGATACCGAAAGCTTGGGCAGTTCCATAGTAGATAACCATCGATTGAACGATCATTGGCGTACCACGGAAAATTTCAATGTAGACATTGAGGATCCAGCCAACTAATTTTTGTAGGCTATAAATGGCTTTATTTTCAGATAGAGGAGCAGTACGGAAAACACCAATGGCAAGACCGATAATGAGACCTGTGATGGTTCCGACGATAGAGATTAAAAGAGTGATACCAGCACCACGCAAGAGTTGTTGCCAGTTTTCAGAAAGAATTTTAGCAACTTGGCTAAAGAAACTACTGCTAGTCTCTTCAGTTGTTGTAGCTTCGGCAGGTTGTTCCTTGATCATACGATCCATCAAGGCAACTTGGTCGTCTTTTGAAATGGTTTCAATGCTGGCATTGATTTGGCTAATACGATTGTCATCTTTACGAAGTCCAATGGCGATAGCTGTATCTTCTTCCCCAGTTTTGAAACCTGGTTCTACTTGGACCATCTTGAACTTAGAGTTTGCAGCTTCGGCAGTCAGAGCTTCTGGGCGTTCAGAAACATAGGCATCGATGACACCAGCCTCAAGAGCTTGGCGCATTTGAGCGAAGTCTCCCATGGCTGTTTCTTTTTTAGCACCTGGGATTTGTGAAATCAAGTCATAAAGGTAAACACCTTGTTGAGAAGTGATTTTCGCACCATTAAAGTCATTCAAAGATTTAGCATTTGCGTAGGCAGAATCTTTTTTGATAAGCAAAACTGGTTCGCTAGTGTAGTAACTGCTTGAAAAGGCAATTTCTTGTTTACGCTCGGCAGTAGGACTCATACCTGCGATAATCATGTCAATCTTACCAGAAGTAAGGGCAGGGACTAGACCTTCCCACTTGGTTTTAACAACCAAAGGTTCTTTACCTAAGTCCTTAGCGATTTTCTTGGCGATTTGAACATCGTATCCGTTGGCATACTGGTTGGTTCCATCGATTTTGACAGCTCCATTGCTATCATCATCCTGGGTCCAGTTAAAGGGGGCATATGCTGCTTCCATCCCGATGCGTAAATATTCATCGGCTTGAGCAACATTGACAAGTCCTAGCATCAGCAAGAGACTTGTGAAAATAGATAAGTATATTTTTCTCATGATTTCTCCTATTCTAATCTATTAAAAAATAACTGTCTCCTATTTTATCGAAAAATGCGTAATTTTTCAACATAAGTAAGCCTTTACTTACGAAAAAATGCTATAATGATAAGAAAGATAAAAAGGGGGCTTAGTTGATGAAAAAAACTTTTTTCTTACTGGTCTTAGGCTTGTTTTGCCTTCTGCCACTTTCTGTTTTCGCCATTGATTTTAAGATAAACTCTTATCAAGGGGATTTGTATATTCATGCAGATAATACGGCAGAGTTTAGACAGAAGATAGTTTATCAGTTTGAGGAGGACTTTAAGGGCCAAATCGTGGGACTTGGACGTGCTGGCAAGATGCCTAGTGGATTTGACATTGATCCTCACCCAAAGGTTCAGGCTACGAAAAACGGTGCAGAACTGACAGATGTGACTAGTGAAGTGATAGAAGGAGCAGATGGTTATACTGTCAAAGTTTACAATCCAGGTCAGGAAGGTGACACAGTTGAAGTTGACCTTGTCTGGAATTTAAAGAACTTGCTTTTCCTTTATGATGATATCGCTGAATTAAATTGGCAACCTTTAACAGATAGTTCAGGGGCTATTGGAAAGTTTGAATTTCATGTAAGGGGAGATAAGGGGTCTGAAAAACTCTTTTTCCATACAGGGAAACTTTTTAGAGAGGGAATGGTTGAAAAGAGTAACCTTGATTATACTATTCGTTTAGACGATCTTCCACCTAAGCGTGGAGTTGAATTGCATGCCTACTGGCCTCGGACCGATTTTGCTAATGCTAGGGATCAGGGTTTGAAAGGAAATCATTTAGAAGAATTTAATAAGGTAGAAGACTCGATTGTTAAAGAAAAAGAGCAAAGTAAACAACTCCTTACTTGGGTCTTCCCTTCGATACTTTCTATCTCCTTGTTATTGAGTGTCTGCTTCTATTTTATCTATAGAAGAAAGACCACTCCTTCGGTCAAATATGCCAAAAATCATCGTCTCTATGAACCACCAATGGAATTAGAGCCTATGGTTTTATCAGAGGCTGTCTACTCGACCTCCTTGGAGGAAGTGAGTCCCTTGGTCAAGGGGGCTGGCAAATTCACCTTTGACCAACTTATTCAAGCTACCTTGCTAGATGTGATAGACCGTGGAAATGTCTCTATCATTTCAGAAGGAGATGCAGTTGGCTTGAGGATAGTAAAAGAAGATGGTTTGTCAAGCTTTGAGAAAGACTGTCTAAATCTGGCTTTTTCAGGCAAAAAAGAAGAAACTCTTTCCAATTTGTTTGCGGATTACAAGGTATCTGATAGTCTTTATCGTAGATCAAAAGTCTCTGATGAAAAACGGATTCAAGCAAAGGGGCGTCAACTCAAATCTTCTTTTGAAGAAGTATTGAACCAGATGCAAGAAGGAGTGAGAAATCGAGTTACCTTCTGGGGGCTTCCAGATTACTATCGTCCTTTAACTGGTGGGGAAAAGGCTTTGCAAGTGGGTATGGGGGTCTTGACTATCCTGCCCCTATTTATCGGATTTGGTTTGTTCTTGTACAGTTTGGATGTTTATGGCTATCTTTACTTCCTCTTGCCAATACTTGGTTTTCTAGGTTTGGTTTTGGCTGTTTTCTATTATTGGAAACTTCGACTAGATAACCGTGATGGTGTCCTAAATGAGGCAGGAGCAGAGGTCTACTATCTCTGGACCAGTTTTGAAAATATGTTGCGTGAGATTGCACGATTGGATCAGGCAGAGTTGGAAAGTATTGTAGTCTGGAATCGCCTCTTGGTCTATGCGACCTTATTTGGCTATGCGGACAAGGTTAGTCATTTGATGAAGGTTCATCAGATTCAAGTTGAAAATCCAGATATCAATCTATATGTAGCTTATGGTTGGCATAGTATGTTTTATCATTCAAGCGCGCAAATGAGCCAATATGCCAGTGTCGCAAATACAGCAAGTACCTACTCTGTATCTTCTGGAAGTGGAAGTTCTGGCGGTGGCTTCTCTGGCGGTGGAGGCGGTGGCAGTATCGGCGCCTTTTAAAGAGAGCTATCACTGGCTGAAAAAATATGCTATAATGGAAGATAGAAAAAGGAGTAGTCTATGTATCTTATTGAAATTTTAAAATCTATCTTCTTCGGGATTGTTGAAGGAATTACGGAATGGTTGCCGATTTCCAGTACAGGTCACTTGATTTTAGCAGAGGAATTTATCCAATACCAAAATCAAAGTGAAGCCTTTATGTCCATGTTTAATGTTGTGATTCAACTTGGTGCTATTTTAGCGGTTATGGTGATTTACTTTAACAAGCTCAATCCTTTCAAACCGACTAAGGACAAACAGGAAGTTCGTAAGACTTGGAGACTATGGTTGAAGGTCTTGATTGCGACCTTGCCTTTGCTTGGCGTCTTTAAATTTGATGATTGGTTTGACACCCACTTCCATAACATGGTTTCAGTTGCCCTCATGTTGATTATCTACGGGATTGCCTTTATCTATTTGGAAAAGCGCAATAAAGCGCGTGCTATCGAGCCAAGTGTAACAGAGTTGGACAAGCTTCCTTATACGACAGCCTTTTATATCGGTCTCTTCCAAGTTCTTGCCCTTTTACCAGGGACAAGCCGTTCTGGAGCTACAATCGTCGGTGGTTTGTTAAATGGAACCAGTCGTTCAGTTGTGACAGAATTTACCTTCTATCTAGGGATTCCTGTTATGTTTGGAGCTAGTGCCTTAAAGATTTTCAAATTTTTGAAAGCAGGACAGCTCTTGAGCTTTGGACAATTGTTCTTGCTCTTGGTTGCGATGGGAGTAGCTTTTGCGGTCAGCATGGTGGCTATTCGTTTCTTGACAAGTTATGTGAAAAAACACGACTTTACCCTTTTCGGTAAATACCGTATCGTGCTTGGTAGTGTCTTGCTACTTTATAGCTTTGTCCGTTTATTTGTATAAGAAAAACCTTGAAGGGGCAACTCTTCAAGGTTTTAAAATCCAGTCAGGGTAATCCCCAACAGGCGGACCCCTCTTTCTTTCTCGCTTAACTCTTCATAGAGTTGCAGGGCTATTTGGCTTATCTGACTAGCGTCCTGTGTTTTTTGAGCCAGACTTTTTCGTTTAGTGAGAGTTGAAAAGTCCTCGTAGCGGATTTTCAAAATGACAATTTTTCCAGCTTTTTCTTGCTGATTGAGATTGAGAGCGACTCTTTTTGATAGGAGAGTCAGCTCTTTTTTGATGTCTTCCTCGGCACGGAGAATCTTCCCATAGGTTTTCTCCTTACCGATTGATTTACGGATGCGATTTGATTTAACTGGGGAATTGTGAATACCACGAGCCTTTCGATAAAGGTCATAGCCCAGTCTGCCAAAGCGGTCTATTAGGGTCACTTCAGGAACTTCAAGTAGATCAGCGCCAGTAAAAATCTCCATTTGATGAAGACGTTCGACTGTCTTCTTTCCTACTCCATGAAATTTGGAAATATCCATTTGTTTGAGAAAATCCTCAGCCTGGTCAGGTAGAATCACTGTCAAACCATGTGGTTTTTGATAATCGCTAGCCATCTTGGCTAAGAATTTGTTGTAGGAAACACCTGCGGAAGCAGTTAGATGGAGTTCTTGCCAGATATCTTTTTGAATGAGGCGAGCAATTTTGACAGCTGACTTGATACCGAGTTTATTTTCTGTTACATCCAAATAGGCTTCGTCAATACTCATAGGTTCAATCAAATCTGTATAGCGCTTAAAGATAGCTCGAATCTGGAGTCCCACAGATTTGTATTTCTCATAATTTCCTGAGATAAAGATGGCCTGGGGACAACGCTCATAGGCTTCCTTAGAGCTCATGGCTGAATGGATACCAAAAGCTCGTGCCTCATAGCTACAGGTAGAAACGACTCCCCGCCCACCTGTTTGCCGAGGGTCACTGCCGATAATGACAGGTTTTCCTCTGAGTTTAGGATTATCTCTGATTTCCACCGCAGCAAAAAAGGCATCCATGTCAATATGGATGATTTTTCTTGACAAATCATTTAACAAAGGAAAAATCAACATGCCTAGCCCCCTTTTTACCGCTTATTTTCTTTTATTATACCCTTTTTTCTGAAAAAAAGAAAAAAGGACTTTATTTTTTCAAAAATATAATACAGTTTGAAATAAAATATAGACTGTTTTAGAAAAGAAAGTGTAAAAATAGGGATTTTCCACTTGTTGAAATCGGTTACTGTATGGTATACTTGTCTCATGAATGTAACAGATGGTTGTTACTAGAAAGAAAAAAGAGGACATTAACATGGTTGTTAAAACAGTTGTTGAAGCACAAGATATTTTTGACAAAGCTTGGGAAGGCTTCAAAGGCGTAGATTGGAAAGAAAAAGCAAGTGTATCACGCTTCGTACAAGCTAACTACACACCTTACGATGGAGACGAAAGCTTCCTTGCAGGACCAACAGAACGTTCACTTCACATCAAAAAAATTGTAGAAGAAACGAAGGCTCACTACGAAGAAACTCGTTTCCCAATGGACACTCGTCCAACATCTATCGCTGATATCCCAGCAGGATTTATCGATAAAGAAAATGAAGTTATCTTCGGTATCCAAAACGATGAACTCTTCAAATTGAACTTCATGCCAAAAGGTGGTATCCGTATGGCTGAAACAACTTTGAAAGAAAATGGATACGAACCAGATCCAGCTGTTCACGAAATCTTTACTAAATACGTAACAACAGTTAACGACGGTATCTTCCGTGCCTACACTTCAAACATTCGTCGCGCACGTCACGCACACACTGTAACTGGTCTTCCAGATGCATACTCACGCGGACGTATCATCGGTGTTTACGCACGTCTTGCTCTTTACGGTGCAGACTACTTGATGCAAGAAAAAGTAAACGACTGGAATGCAATCGAAGAAATTGATGAAGAAACAATCCGTCTTCGTGAAGAAATCAACCTTCAATACCAAGCATTGCAACAAGTTGTTCGCTTGGGTGACCTTTACGGAGTTGATGTTCGCAAACCAGCGATGAACGTTAAAGAAGCGATCCAATGGGTTAACATCGCCTTCATGTCTGTCTGCCGTGTTATCAACGGTGCTGCTACATCTCTAGGACGTGTACCAATCGTTTTGGACATCTTTGCAGAACGTGACCTTGCTCGTGGTACATTTACTGAATCAGAAATCCAAGAATTCGTTGATGATTTCGTTATGAAACTTCGTACAGTTAAATTTGCTCGGACAAAAGCTTACGACCAATTGTACTCAGGTGACCCAACTTTCATCACAACTTCTATGGCTGGTATGGGTAACGACGGTCGTCACCGTGTTACTAAGATGGACTACCGTTTCTTGAACACTCTTGACAACATCGGTAACTCTCCAGAACCAAACTTGACAGTTCTTTGGACTGATAAATTGCCATACAACTTCCGCCGCTACTGTATGCACATGAGCCACAAACACTCTTCTATCCAATACGAAGGTGTAACAACAATGGCTAAAGACGGATATGGTGAAATGAGTTGTATCTCATGCTGTGTGTCTCCACTTGACCCAGAAAATGAAGAACAACGCCACAACATCCAGTACTTCGGTGCGCGTGTAAACGTATTGAAAGCCCTTCTTACTGGTTTGAACGGTGGTTACGACGATGTTCACAAAGACTACAAAGTATTTGACATCGAACCAATCCGTGACGAAGTTCTTGAATTTGAATCAGTTAAAGCTAACTTTGAAAAATCTCTTGACTGGTTGACTGACACTTACGTAGATGCCTTGAACATCATTCACTACATGACTGATAAATACAACTACGAAGCTGTTCAAATGGCCTTCTTGCCAACTAAACAACGTGCCAACATGGGATTCGGTATCTGTGGATTTGCCAACACTGTTGACACATTGTCAGCTATTAAGTACGCTACAGTTAAACCAATCCGTGACGAAAATGGCTATATCTACGATTACGAAACAATCGGTGAATACCCACGTTGGGGTGAAGATGACCCACGTTCAAACGAATTGGCAGAATGGTTGATCGAAGCTTACACTACTCGTCTACGTAGCCACAAACTTTACAAAGACGCAGAAGCTACTGTATCACTTTTGACAATCACATCTAACGTTGCTTACTCTAAACAAACTGGTAACTCACCAGTCCACAAAGGTGTATACCTCAACGAAGATGGTTCTGTGAACTTGTCTAAACTTGAATTCTTCTCACCAGGTGCTAACCCATCTAACAAAGCTAAAGGTGGATGGTTGCAAAACTTGAATTCACTTTCTAGCCTTGACTTTAGTTATGCAGCTGATGGTATCTCATTGACTACACAAGTATCACCTCGCGCTCTTGGTAAGACTCGTGACGAACAAGTTGATAACTTGGTAACAATCCTTGATGGTTACTTCGAAAACGGTGGACAACACGTTAACTTGAACGTTATGGACTTGAACGATGTTTACGAAAAGATTATGTCAGGTGAAGACGTTATCGTACGTATCTCTGGATACTGTGTAAACACTAAATACCTCACTCCAGAACAAAAAACTGAATTGACACAACGTGTCTTCCACGAAGTTCTTTCAATGGATGATGCCTTGGATGCATTGAGCTAATCAAGTTCTTGAATAATGAAAAGGAACCCTCGGTCAGTCGACTGAGGGTTTTGTGCTTGGGGATAGTGTGAGCAATTCCTTCGGCGCAATATGCAATGTTTTTGGAAAGGAATAGTGGACCGAATCTGAAATAGCCCGCGGAAACGTTTCAAACAGTGCTAGAAATTGACTGGAATTCAAAGATACTTGTTGAGTTGGGGGGATTTGAAAATAATCCTCAATGAAAATCAAAGAGCAAACTAGGAAGCTATCCTCAGGTTGCTCAAAACACTG
>NZ_VMKV01000055.1:0-24687 GCF_013276335.1 Streptococcus sp. 2100
CAGAGAAAGTCGCTGAGTTTCTTGATATTTTGGATAACCTAAACGATTTACCAATCGTATATATTGATGAAACAGGAATCGACCGCTACCTCTATCGTCCTTATGCAGGGGCTCCTAGAGGGGAGAAAGTCTATGAAAAGATTAGCGGACGTCGTTTTGAGCGAACTTCAATTGTTGCAGGACAAGTAGACGGAGAGTTTATAGCTCCCATGATTTACAAGAACAGCAGGACAAGCGATTTCTTTGTGGAGTGGTTCAAAACGCAACTCCTGCCTGCTTTGAAGACACCTCATGTTATTATCATGGACAATGCTAGTTTTGATCCCAAGAACATTTTGGATGAACTCTGCATCCAAGATAAACACTTTTTCTTACCTCTACCGCCTTATTCACCAGATTTGAATCCTATTGAGTAAGCTTGGGCTATCTTGAAAAAGAAAGTAACAGATTTATTAAGGGAAGTCCCAACTATTTTTGAATGTTTGGAACGCTTTTTAAAACTAAATGACTATAACAGCTATTGCCCAAGGAAAGAAAACAAAGAAACAAGCCTGTGTCGAACTTAATCTTTCTGAAAGACAAATCAATCGTCTGCTACTAGTCTATCAACAGAAAGGAAAAGAAACCTTCAGACACGGAAACAGAGAATTGGAAGATTTTTTATTTGTGTCTTAAATCAGGTCTTGCGTGACATTTTCTGCTCTCCACATACCATTGTTGATTAACAGAACACCAGAATTAAAATTATGTGTATAAAAATCATCTCTAACTGCAGCTAAGGGTATATCCGTCAAGTCCAAATCCCACAGCTCATCTATCGATTTTCTTACAACAATATCTAAATCCAAATACAGTACACGAGACTCGCTTACATACTTTGGAATAAAATACCTAAAAAAGCCGCATATGAAAGTCCCTCAAAGGGGAGACGATAACCTTTCAGAATACTACTGTCAATCTAAACATTCACAATCTCACTATTCAAAGTCTCTAGTCTTTTTTCCATCAATTGGAACCATTCTCGCGGAAGGTCATCATTAAAAACATAAAACTTAAGATTATAATAGATGAACACAAAGAGATTTTATTGTTGTTTCAACTTTATCCATATAAGCATTATCTGCACCTAAGACAATCGCTTTTTTCTCTTCTTTCACTCTTTATCTCATTTCTTTTTATTCCCATCATATGTTTCTACGTAACCATTATTTTCGCCTATTCGTTCGTAAAACCATACCAGTGGAGATTTTAGATGAAGTCCCATTACGGTTTACAATTTTTACATTACGACACGGAGTTTTACAAATCGATTTCATTTGCCAAACGTAGTTAGTAAGGCAGTTAGCTAGGCTACCTACTTTCTGCTACAACGGAAAAATCCACGAATCAATATTATTCGTGGATTTTTCCTAGTGAAGCGTTTAGGTAAGCCGATTGTTATACTACGACACGTAGTTTGACCAATCGATTCTATTTGCCAAACGTAGTTAGTGAGGCAGTTAGCTAGACCGCTCACTACCAGTTACGACGTAAAGTTTTACGAATCGATATTATTCGTAAAACTTTACTAGTGGAGCGCCTAGAGTCTGGGACAAAAAGATTTTGATTTTATGAATTCTTTATTATAAGTTTTTAAAATCGATAGATTAGACAAAAAAGCAAACAAAACAGAATTCTGAGTGTCAGATAACTTGTTTTGTTCGCTTTTTATATTTAAGGTTAGACTTTTGTCCCAGACTCGTTAGTTACTTAGATTGTTACACAATCAAATAAATTTACTGAACTACGACACTGAGTTTTACAAATCAATTCCATTTGTAAAACTCAGTTAGTGAGGCAATTAGCTAGTTCGCCAAATAGCGACTAGCGTCCAACAATTAGGAACTTTAGTTCCAATTGTTGGTACTGAGTCACATCTTCTCTTCCAACTCTACATCTGGATACTTGTCCGCAAACCAACGGAGAGCAAAGTCATTTTCAAAGAGAAAGACTGATTGGTCGAAACGGTCTTTAGCCAAGATATTGCGGCTTGATGACATGCGTTCATCCAAGTCCTCAGGTTTAATCCAACGAACGGTCTTTTTACCCATTGGGCTCATGACCACTTCTGCATTGTACTCGCCTTCCATACGGTGCTTAAAGACTTCAAACTGAAGTTGACCAACAGCTCCCAGCATGTACTCGCCTGTTTGGTAATTCTTATAAAGCTGAATAGCTCCTTCTTGCACCAATTGCTCGATTCCCTTGTGGAAAGATTTTTGTTTCATAACGTTCTTAGCAGATACTTTCATGAAAATTTCAGGAGTAAAGGTTGGCAGTGGTTCAAATTCAAACTTGTTTTTACCAACTGTCAAAGTATCCCCAACCTGATAAGTACCAGTATCGTAAACCCCGATGATATCACCTGCCACGGCATTGGTTACATTCTCACGACTTTCCGCCATAAACTGAGTCACATTCGACAGTTTAGCCCCCTTACCAGTACGAGGCAGGTTAACACTCATACCGCGCTCAAATTCACCAGATACGATACGGACAAAGGCAATGCGGTCACGGTGACGAGGGTCCATATTGGCTTGGATTTTAAAGACAAATCCTGAAAAATCCTTGTCGTAAGGATCCACAATTTCGCCATCTGTTTTCTTGTGTCCATGTGGTTCTGGAGCAAACTTAAGGAAAGTCTCAAGGAAGGTCTGCACACCAAAATTTGTCAAAGCCGAACCGAAGAAGACAGGTGTCAATTCTCCAGCAAGGATAGCTTCCTCTGAAAACTCATTTCCAGCTTCATTTAAAAGTTCAATATCATCTTTTACCTGCTCGTAGAAAGGATTGCTGCTAAAAAGCTTGTCCCCATCTTCTAAACTGGCAAAACGCTCATCCCCCTTATAGAGCTCCAAGCGTTGGTTATAGAGGTCATAGAGCCCTTCAAAAGCTTTCCCCATCCCGATTGGCCAGTTCATCGGATAGCTCGCAATACCCAAGACTTCTTCCAATTCTTGCAAGAGGTCCAGTGGCTCACGACCGTCACGGTCTAGCTTGTTCATAAAGGTAAAGACTGGAATACCACGGTGTTTGACAACTTCAAACAATTTCTTTGTCTGCGCCTCGATACCCTTGGCAGAGTCCACGACCATGACCGCAGCATCCACCGCCATCAAGGTACGATAGGTATCTTCTGAGAAATCCTCATGCCCTGGTGTGTCAAGGATATTCACGCGCTTGCCATCGTAGTCAAACTGCATCACAGATGAAGTAACCGAAATCCCACGTTGCTTCTCGATATCCATCCAGTCAGACTTGGCAAAAGTCCCTGTTTTCTTTCCTTTTACGGTACCAGCCTCACGAATCTCGCCCCCAAAGTAGAGCAACTGCTCAGTGATGGTTGTTTTCCCCGCGTCTGGGTGAGAGATGATGGCAAAGGTACGACGTTTCTTAATTTCTTCTTGAATATTCATAAGTTCTCTTTCTTTGATTCTCTATTTTTCTTGTTTCAATAGCTAAGAATGATTTTTACATTGGATTTTACCATTCCTTTCAACACTCCATTATATCGGATTTTAGCATTTTTTTCAATTTCTATTTCTTTTCACTTCCCCCTCCCTTATTTATAGGAAAATATGGTAAAATAGAACAGACTAAAAATCATCATTTCACGAAAGGATGTAAGATGAAAATTACGCAAGAAGAGGTAACACACGTTGCCAATCTTTCAAAATTAAAATTCTCTGAAGAAGAAACTGCTGCCTTTGCAACGACCTTGTCTAAAATTGTTGACATGGTTGAATTGCTGGACGAAGTTGACACAACTGGTGTCGCACCTACTACGACCATGGCTGACCGCAAGACCGTACTCCGCCCTGATGTGGCTGAAGAAGGAACAGACCGTGATCGCTTGTTTAAAAACGTACCTGAAAAAGACAACTACTATATCAAGGTACCAGCTATCCTAGACGATGGAGGAGATGCCTAATGACTTTCAACAATAAAACCATTGAAGACTTGCACAATCTCCTTGTCTCTAAGGAAATTTCTGCAACAGAATTAACACAAGCTACGCTTGAAGATATCAAGTCTCGCGAGACAGCTATCAACGCTTTTGTTACCATCGCTGAAGAGCAAGCTCTTGTTCAAGCTAAAGCCATTGATGAAGCTGGAATTGACACTGATAATGTCCTTTCAGGAATTCCGCTTGCAGTAAAGGATAACATCTCTACAGACGGTATTCTCACAACCGCTGCCTCAAAAATGCTCTACAACTACGAGCCGATCTTTGATGCAACTGCGGTTGCTAATGCAAAAGCCAAGGGCATGATTGTCGTAGGAAAAACTAACATGGACGAATTTGCCATGGGTGGTTCTGGTGAGACTTCTCACTACGGAGCAACTAAAAATGCTTGGGACCACAGCAAGGTTCCTGGTGGTTCATCAAGTGGTTCAGCTGCAGCTGTAGCCTCAGGACAAGTCCCCTTGTCACTTGGTTCTGATACGGGTGGTTCCATCCGCCAACCTGCTGCCTTCAACGGGATCGTTGGTCTCAAACCAACCTACGGAACAGTTTCTCGTTTCGGTCTCATTGCCTTCGGTAGCTCATTAGACCAAATCGGACCTTTCGCACCAACTGTTAAGGAAAATGCCCTCTTGCTCAACGCTATTGCCAGCGAAGATGCTAAAGACTCTACTTCTGCTCCTGTCCGCATCGCCGACTTTACTTCAAAAATCGGCCAAGACATCAAGGGCATGAAAATTGCTTTGCCTAAGGAATACCTAGGCGAAGGAATTGATCCAGAGGTTAAGGAAACAATCTTAAACGCGGCCAAACACTTTGAAAAATTGGGTGCTATCGTCGAAGAAGTCAGCCTTCCTCACTCTAAATACGGTGTTGCCGTTTATTACATCATCGCTTCATCAGAAGCTTCATCAAACTTGCAACGTTTTGACGGTATCCGTTACGGCTACCGCGCAGAAGATGCGACTAATCTTGATGAAATCTATGTAAACAGCCGTAGCCAAGGTTTTGGTGAAGAAGTGAAGCGCCGTATCATGCTGGGTACTTTCAGTCTTTCATCAGGTTACTACGATGCCTACTACAAGAAGGCTGGACAGGTCCGTACACTTATCATTCAAGATTTCGAAAAAGTCTTCGCGGATTATGATTTGATTTTGGGTCCAACTGCTCCAAGTGTTGCCTATGACTTGAATTCTCTCAACCATGACCCAGTTGCCATGTACTTAGCCGACCTATTGACCATACCTGTAAACTTGGCAGGACTTCCTGGAATTTCGATTCCTGCTGGATTCTCTCAAGGTCTACCTGTCGGACTCCAATTGATTGGTCCCAAGTACTCTGAGGAAACCATTTACCAAGCTGCTGCTGCTTTTGAAGCAACAACAGACTACCACAAACAACAACCCGAGATTTTTGGAGGTGACAACTAATGAACTTTGAAACAGTCATCGGACTTGAAGTCCACGTAGAGCTCAACACCAATTCAAAAATCTTCTCACCTACTTCTGCCCACTTCGGAAATGATCAAAATGCCAACACTAACGTGATTGACTGGTCTTTCCCAGGAGTTCTGCCAGTTCTCAATAAAGGGGTTGTCGATGCCGGAATCAAGGCTGCTCTTGCCCTCAACATGGACATCCACAAAAAGATGCACTTTGACCGCAAGAGCTACTTCTATCCTGATAACCCCAAAGCCTACCAAATTTCTCAATTTGATGAACCAATCGGATATAATGGCTGGATTGAAGTCGAACTAGAAGACGGTACGACCAAGAAAATCGGTATCGAACGTGCCCACCTAGAGGAAGACGCTGGTAAAAACACCCATGGTACAGATGGCTACTCTTATGTTGACCTCAACCGCCAAGGGGTTCCCTTGATTGAGATTGTATCTGAGGCAGATATGCGTTCTCCTGAAGAAGCCTATGCTTATCTGACAGCCCTCAAGGAAGTTATCCAGTACGCTGGCATTTCTGACGTTAAGATGGAGGAAGGTTCGATGCGTGTGGATGCCAACATCTCCCTTCGTCCTTATGGTCAAGAGAAATTCGGTACCAAGACTGAATTGAAGAACCTCAACTCCTTCTCAAACGTTCGTAAAGGTCTTGAATACGAAGTCCAACGCCAGGCTGAAATTCTTCGCTCAGGTGGTCAAATCCGCCAAGAAACACGCCGTTACGATGAAGCGAATAAAGCAACCATCCTCATGCGTGTCAAGGAAGGGGCTGCTGACTACCGCTACTTCCCAGAACCAGACCTACCCCTCTTTGAAATTTCTGACGAGTGGATTGAGGAAATGCGGACTGAGTTGCCAGAGTTTCCAAAAGAACGTCGTGCGCGTTATGTATCTGACCTTGGTTTATCAGACTACGATGCTAGTCAGTTGACTGCTAATAAAGTCACTTCTGACTTCTTTGAAAAAGCTGTTGCCCTAGGTGGTGATGCCAAACAAGTCTCTAACTGGCTCCAAGGGGAAGTCGCTCAGTTCTTGAATGCTGAAGGTAAAACACTGGAACAAATCGAATTGACACCAGAAAACTTGGTTGAAATGATTGCCATCATCGAAGACGGTACTATTTCATCTAAGATTGCCAAGAAAGTCTTTGTCCATCTAGCTAAAAATGGCGGTGGCGCGCGTGAATACGTGGAAAAAGCAGGTATGGTTCAAATTTCAGATCCAGCTATCTTGATCCCAATCATCCACCAAGTCTTTGCCGATAACGAAGCTGCTGTTGCCGACTTCAAGTCAGGCAAACGTAACGCCGACAAGGCCTTTACAGGATTCCTTATGAAGGCAACCAAAGGCCAAGCCAACCCACAAGTTGCCCTTAAACTACTTGCACAGGAATTGGCGAAGTTGAAAGAAGATTAATATGTAAAAGAAACCAGCCTTGAGGTTGGTTTTTTCTCCCCTACCATCTCCCAATAACTATTTTGGCTTTATTTCCAGAAGATTTTATGGTAAAATGAAGAGTAATAATATTTATTAAAGAGGTAAAAACATGATTGAAGCAAGCAAATTGAAAGCTGGTATGACATTTGAAACTGCAGACGGAAAATTGATCCGCGTTTTGGAAGCTAGCCACCACAAACCAGGTAAAGGGAACACAATCATGCGTATGAAATTGCGTGATGTCCGTACTGGTTCTACATTTGATACAAGCTACCGTCCAGAAGAAAAATTCGAACAAGCTATTATCGAAACTGTTCCAGCTCAATACTTGTACAAAATGGATGAAACTGCCTACTTCATGAACACTGAAACTTACGACCAATACGAAATACCAGTCGTAAATGTTGAAAATGAGTTGCTTTACATCCTTGAAAACTCTGATGTGAAAATCCAATTCTACGGAACTGAAGTAATCGGTGTAACTGTACCAACTACTGTTGAATTGACAGTTGCTGAAACACAACCATCTATCAAAGGTGCTACTGTTACAGGTTCTGGTAAACCAGCAACTATGGAAACTGGACTTGTTGTCAACGTTCCTGACTTCATCGAAGCTGGACAAAAATTGATCATCAACACTGCAGAAGGAACTTACGTTTCTCGTGCCTAATCTCTAGAAAGAGGTCATTCTATGGGAATTGAAGAACAATTTGGCGAAATCGTTATCGCTCCACGTGTACTTGAAAAAATTATTGCCATCGCAACTGCTAAAGTTGAGGGTGTCCACTCATTTTCAAATAAATCCGTATCTGACACCCTATCAAAACTCTCTCTTGGTCGTGGTGTCTACTTAAAAGAAAGCAATGAAGAACTAACTGCTGACATCTACCTCTACCTTGAGTACGGTGTGAAAGTACCAAAAGTGGCTCTTGCTATTCAAAAAGCGGTCAAAGATGCTGTCCATGATATGGCTGATGTGGAACTTTCTGCTGTCAATATCCATGTTACAGGAATCGTTCCAGATAAAACACCAAAACCTGAGTTGAAAGATCTATTTAACGAGGACTTCCTCAATGACTAGTCCATTATTAGAATCTAGACGCGAACTTCGTAAATGCGCTTTTCAAGCTCTTATGAGCCTTGAATTCGGTACAGATATGGAAACGGCTTGTCGCTTTGCCTACACACATGACCGTGAAGATGCAGATGTGCAAATCCCAGCCTTTCTTCTAAACTTGGTTTCTGGTATCCAAGCTCAAAAAGAAGAGTTGGATAAACAAATCAACCAGCACCTCAAGTCAGGCTGGACAGTTGAACGTTTGACTTTGGTCGAAAAAAACTTACTACGCTTGGGTATCTTTGAAATCACATCATTTGATACACCTCAGCTGGTAGCAGTCAATGAAGCCATTGAACTTGCCAAGAATTTTTCAGATCAAAAATCAGCCCGTTTTATCAATGGATTGCTTAGTCAATTTGTAACTGAAGAAAATGAATAATCAAAAAGGTGTTTGGTCTTCCAGGCACCTTTTGACTTTCCCCTCTGCACAGAGTAAGAACCACATAAAAACTAGAACTGGCAGTCAGTTCTAGTTTTTGCGTATTCTAAAGAATTATACTCAATGAAAATCAAAGAGCAAACTAGGAAGCTAGCCGTAGGCTGCTCAAAACACGGTTTTGAGGTTGTGGATAGAACTGACGAAGTCAGTAACATATATACGGCAAGGCGAAGCTGACGTGGTTTGAATTTGATTTTCGAAGAGTATTAGTATTTTCTAAACCGTTGATAGCGCTCTTCCAACAACGCTTCTAACGGTTTTTGTGAAAGTAGAGCTAGCTCAGCTTGGAGTTCTTTTTTAACATTCTTAATCAGTTCTTTGCTAGAAAGTCCTGCTTCAGAAATCACCTTGTCTACTACGTCCATTTCTAACAGTTCGTGTGAAGTGATTTTCATCAGTTCTGCTGCTTCCATGGCACGACTGCCATCCTTCCATAGAATGGAAGCAAAGCCTTCTGGACTGAGAATAGCATAAATAGAATTTTCCAGCATCCAAACACGGTCTGCGACTGCTAGAGCCAAAGCCCCACCTGAACCACCTTCACCGATAATGATAGCGATAATAGGAACTCTCAGATCACTCATTTCCATGAGATTGCGAGCGATAGCTTCTCCTTGACCGCGTTCTTCCGCACCGACACCAGGATAGGCACCTGCTGTATTGATAAAGGTCACAACTGGACGGCCAAACTTTTCAGCCTGTTTCATCAACCGTAGGGCCTTGCGGTAGCCTTCTGGATGCGGTTGACCAAAATTCCGCTTGAGATTATCTTGTAAACTCTTGCCTTTTTGGATACCAACCATTGTTACAGCTTGGTCTCCAAGCCAGCCGATACCACCAACAACTGCACCATCGTCACGAAAAGAACGGTCACCGTGTAATTGGATAAATTCATCAAAAATGCCTGTCGCAAAGTCCAAGCTTGTCAAGCGACTCTGCTCACGCGCTTCTCTGACTATTTTTGCAATATTCATCTAGAACTCCCTCCATGCAATCTGACTAGGCTAGCAATGGTATCTGGCAAGTCTCTTCTTTTAACGATAGCATCCACAAAGCCATGTTCCAATAGGAATTCTGCCTTTTGGAAATCCTCAGGCAAGCTTTCACGAACCGTATTTTCAATGACACGACGCCCAGCAAAACCGACCAAGCTCTGTGGTTCAGCCAGAATGATATCACCTTCCATAGCGAAAGAAGCTGTCACACCACCTGTCGTTGGATCTGTCAAAATGGTCAAGTAAAAGAGACCAGCATTTGAATGCCGTTTAACTGCTGCAGAGATCTTGGCCATCTGCATGAGACTCATGATTCCTTCCTGCATACGGGCTCCACCAGAGGCTGTGAAGAGGACAACTGGCAATTTTTCGACAGTCGCATACTCAAACAAACGAGTGATTTTTTCACCTACAACCGTACCCATAGAAGCCATGATAAAGTTGGAATCCATAATCCCAAGAGCCACAGTCTGACCTTTTATAAGAGCTGTTCCTGTCACAACGGCTTCATCCAGACCTGTTTTTTCACGCATAGTTGCTAGTTTCTTTTGATAACCAGGGAAATGCAAGGGATCCTTGCTTTCAATCCCTGTAAACAATTCCTTGAAGGTTCCCATATCAATCGTCAAAGCCAAGCGTTCTTGGGCAGAAATACGAAAGGTGTAGCTACAATGTGGACAGATACGCTCACTTCCCAGATCCTTCTGATAGATGGTATGCTTACAGCCTGGACACTGGGAAAATAATTCATCTGGAACCTCTGGCTTAGCTTGAGGTTTTTCCCTAACCGAACGATTGGGATTGATTCGAATATACTTATCTTTTTTACTAAATAGAGCCATTGATTCCCCTTTTCGGTTTAAACTCTTGAAGTCATTTTATTCTTTTTCTTGATATTTGGGTAAGAAGGTTTCCATTAAGAAGGAAGTATCGTAATCTCCAGCAATGACATTGCGATCTGAAATGAGGTCAAGCTGGAAATCTGCATTGGTCTGCACCCCTTCAATCTCTAATTCATAGAGGGCACGTTGCATTTTCATCAAGGCATCAAAACGGTTTTCACCGTGTACGATGATTTTGGCAATCATACTATCATAATAAGGCGGAATGGTATAACCTGGATAAACTGCTGAATCCACGCGCAAGCCAACTCCACCACTTGGTAGATAGAGATTAGTAATCTTACCTGGACTTGGAGCAAAGTTAAAGGCTGGATTTTCTGCATTGATACGACACTCGATGGCATAACCGCGTAGGACAATATCTTCTTGCTTAACAGACAGAGGTTGACCTGCCGCAATGCGAATCTGTTCCTTAACGATATCCACACCTGAAACAAATTCTGTTACTGGATGTTCTACTTGTACACGAGTATTCATTTCCATGAAATAGAAATTGCCACTGGCTTCATCAAGAAGAAACTCAATGGTCCCTGCATTTTCATAGCCAACAGACTCCGCCGCTCGAACAGCAGCAGAACCGATTTCATGACGCAGCGTTTTCCCGATTGCAATCGAAGGACTTTCTTCCAAAACCTTTTGGTTGTTCCGTTGTAGAGAACAATCCCGTTCCCCCAAGTGGATTACATTTCCGTGTTCATCTCCTAGAATTTGAACCTCGATGTGACGAGCTGGATAGATAACCCGTTCTATGTACATGGCACCATTGCCATAATTGGCCTTGGCTTCACTAGAGGCAGTTTCAAAGGCTGAAACAAGGTCTTCTGGTTTTTCAACCTTACGAATCCCTTTACCACCACCACCTGCTGAAGCCTTGAGCATAACAGGATAGCCAATTTTTTCAGCAACAATCAAGGCCTCCTCAGAGTTATGCACTTCTCCACCTGAACCTGGAATAACAGGCACACCAGCCTTAATCATCTGAGCACGCGCATTGATTTTGTCCCCCATCATATCCATAACATGACCAGATGGACCGATAAATTTGATGCCCACTTCTTCACACATAGTTGCAAATTTGGAATTTTCACTGAGAAACCCAAAACCGGGGTGAATGGCTTCTGCCTCAGTCAAGACTGCAGCTGATAGAACCGCATTAATATTGAGATAAGACTCAGTTGCCTTACCAGGACCGATACAAACCGCTTCATCTGCCAAAAGCGTATGAAGGGCTTCCTTATCAGCAGTTGAATAGACTGCTACGGTCGCAATCCCCAATTCACGCGCCGCACGGATAATACGAACCGCAATTTCACCACGATTGGCAATTAAAATTTTTCGAAACATGGAGAACCTCCTTAGTTCCCAATTGCAAAGGTAAGAGTACCACTAGCTGCAAGCTTGCCATCCACTTCAGCCTTTGCTTCAACCACGGCTATGGTGCCACGACGTTTTACAAAAGTCGCTGTCATAACCAATTGGTCGCCTGGTACAACTTGCTTCTTGAATTTGACCTTATCCATACCAGCGTAAAAGACCAGTTTTCCTTTATTTTCAGGTTTTGACAACTCCAACACACCAGCTGTTTGCGCCAAGGCTTCCATGATCAGAACACCTGGCATAACTGGGTATTGAGGAAAGTGACCGTTAAAGAAAGGCTCGTTGATGGTCACATTTTTTATGGCAACGATGGTATCCTCGCTCACTTCCAAGACACGATCCACTAGGAGCATAGGATAACGGTGGGGAAGGGCTTCTTTGATTCCTTGAATATCGATCATTTGATTCGTACCAATCCTTTACCAAACTCAACCATTTCTTCGTTAGAAACGAGAATTTCCGTTACCACACCATCCTTAGGAGCTGGGATTTCATTCATGACTTTCATGGCTTCGATAATGACCAATGTTTGACCTTTTTTGACACTATCACCAACTGTAACGAAGGCAGGTTTATCTGGTCCAGCAGCCAAGTAAACCACTCCAACAAGTGGACTCTCTACAAGATTTCCCTCAGTAGCCACACTTGCTTCAGCTGGAGCTGGAACTTCTTCTGCTACAGTCTCTGCTGGAGCAGATGTAGGAGCTACTGGACTCGGTGTTGCTAGAACGGGTGCTGGAGCGACTTGAGTTGCAACTTCAGGCACAGGTCTCGCTTCATTCTTGCTAAACTGCAACTCATCCGTCCCATTTTTATAAGAAAATTCTCTCAAACTTGACTGGTCAAATTGAGTCATCAAGTCTTTAATATCGTTTAAATTCATACTTATCTATTCTCCCAACGTTTGAAAGCAAGAACTGCATTGTGGCCTCCAAAACCAAAAGTATTTGAAATAGCGTATGGAATTTCTTTCTCCAAGCCTTGTCCATAAACGACATTAGCTTCGATATAATCTGATACTTCACTTGTCCCAGCTGTCATTGGTACAAAGTTATGACGCATAGCTTCGATGGTGACGATAGCTTCTACTGCACCCGCAGCCCCCAGCAAATGTCCTGTAAAAGACTTGGTTGATGATACAGGTACTTCCTTACCAAGAACAGCTACGATAGCACCACTTTCTCCTTTTTCATTGGCAGGAGTTGACGTTCCGTGAGCATTGACATAGGCTACTTGCTCTGGAGAAATCTCAGCTTCTTCCAAGGCTAGTTTGATGGCCTTGATAGCTCCCTGACCTTCTGGATGTGGAGAAGTCATGTGGTAGGCATCACAAGTATTTCCGTAACCAACCACTTCAGCCAGGATAGTAGCTCCACGTTTTTCAGCGTGTTCAAGACTTTCTAGAACCAACATCCCTGAACCTTCACCCATAACAAACCCATTGCGATCCTTATCAAATGGGATCGAAGCACGAGTTGGATCCTCTGTAGTAGAGAGAGCTGTTAAGGCTTGGAAACCAGCGATGGCAAAAGGTGTGATAGAAGCTTCTGTTCCTCCCACCAACATCACATCTTGGAAACCAAACTTAATAGAGCGGAAGGCATCCCCAATCGCATCATTTGATGAAGAGCAGGCAGTATTGATAGATTTACAAACACCGTTTGCACCAAAACGCATGGCTACATTCCCAGAAGCCATATTTGGTAAAGCTTTTGGAAGAGTCATTGGTTTGACACGTTTGGGCCCTTTTTCATGAAGGCGAAGTACCTGATCTTCAATTTCCTTGATTCCACCAATACCAGATGCAACGATAACACCAAAACGATCCCTATTAAGAGCCTCTACATCAAGATTGGCATGATTTACAGCCTCTTGGGCTGCATACAAGGCATATAAAGAATAGTTATCAAAACGGTTGGTATCTTTTTTTACAAAGTATTTATCGAACGGAAAATCTTGGATTTCTGCCGCATTATGCACATCAAAATCACTATGATCAAATTTTGTAATGCCACCAATGCCGATTTTCCCAGTTGCTAAACTATTCCAAAATTCTTCTGGTGTATTTCCGATTGGAGATGTTACTCCATAACCTGTTACCACTACTCGATTTAGTTTCATTCTTTTCACCTCTAGCTTTCGCTACATACTTAAGCCACCATCAATGGCAACCACTTGACCAGTTAGATAATCTTGGCCTGCTAAAAATACTGTCAAATCTGCAACCTGCTCTGCCTGCCCAAATTCTTTCATCGGAATCTGAGCTAGTGTAGCTTCCTTAATCTTATCTGATAAGATAGCTGTCATATCAGACTCAATCATTCCTGGAGCAATCACATTGACTCGTATATTCCGACTAGCAACTTCACGTGCCACAGACTTGGTAAAGCCAATCAAGCCAGCCTTAGAAGCAGCATAGTTAGCTTGACCAATATTCCCCATCAAACCAACAACACTAGACATATTAATGATAGCACCTTCTCTAGCTTTCATCATCGGTTTCAAGACTGATTGTGTCATATTAAAGGCACCAGTCAGATTGACCTTGAGCACTTTTTCAAAATCTGCTTCTGTCATCTTGAGCATAAGAGTATCTTGGGTAATCCCTGCATTGTTGACCAAAACATCTACTGAACCCAGTTCTGCAATAGCTTGATCAATCATACGCTTAGCGTCTGCAAAATCTGATACATCTCCTGAAATGGGAACCACCTTGATACCATAGTTTGAAAACTCAGCGAGCAATTCTTCTGAGATTGCCCCACGACTGTTTAAGACAATGTTGGCTCCTGCTTGAGCAAACTTGTGGGCGATGGCAAGACCAATTCCACGACTCGAACCTGTAATAAAGATATTTTTATGTTCTAGTTTCATTTTTTTCCTTTCAAAACTTCTACTTATTTTAGCCTATTTCTCTAAAAGTGCTACTAAACTCGCTTGATCTTCCACATGAGCTAAGTGAGCAGTTTGATCAATTTTTTTAACAAAGCCTGACAAGACTTTCCCCGGTCCAATCTCGATAAAGTTGCTTATGCCTGCTTCTTGCATGACCCCAATACTTTCATAGAAACGAACGGGTTCCTTGACCTGACGCGTCAAGAGCTGAGCAATGTCCTCTTTTTGCATCACAGCAGCTTCTGTATTGCCGACTAGGGGACAAGTAA
This sequence comes from Streptococcus sp. 2100, assembly GCF_013276335.1. Classification (NCBI taxonomy): domain Bacteria; kingdom Bacillati; phylum Bacillota; class Bacilli; order Lactobacillales; family Streptococcaceae; genus Streptococcus; species Streptococcus sp. 2100. The sequence continues at coordinate 14,897 of NZ_VMKV01000055.1, forward strand.
AATCTGAAAAACTTACCTGAGCTAGAGTTTCAGCTAGTTTCTGGCTAGCTGGCTCAAGGAGAGCGGTGTGAAAGGGACCTGACACCTTAAGAGGAATCAAGCGTTTGGCACCTGCTTCTTGCAAAAGTTCAACCGCTCGATCAACTGCAACCACTTCTCCAGCAATGACGATTTGTGCAGATGTGTTATAGTTGGCTGGAGTAACCACTCCAAGTTCAGAAGCTTTTTGACAGGCTTCTTCAATGACCTCTACTGGCGTATTGAGAACTGCTACCATCTTGCCAGAGTCAGCAGGAGCCGCTTCTTCCATATAGGCTCCACGCTTAGCTACCAAGGCAACCGCATCTTCAAAATCCAAGGCGCCGCTTGCCACCAAGGCAGAGTATTCTCCAAGAGATAAACCAGCAACCATATCAGGCTGATAGCCCTTTTCTTGCAATAAACGGTAGATAGCAACCGAAGTCGCTAGAATGGCTGGTTGCGTATAGCGGGTCTGATTGAGTTTGTCTTCTTCCCTATCGATGAGATAACGCAAATCATAACCGAGCACCTGACTCGCTCGATCAATCGTTTCTTTGACAATAGGGTAGTGATCATAGAGATCCCGTCCCACCCCTAGATACTGGGCACCTTGACCAGCAAATAAAAAGGCTGTTTTAGTCATTTCTTACAACTCCTGCCCAGCGAGAGGCTTCTTCTTGAATTTTCTTAGCTGCTCCGTAATACAAATCTTTTAGGATTTCTTCAGCTGTTTCTTCTTTAGAAACAAGCCCTGCGATTTGACCTGCCATGACAGAGCCACCATCCACATCACCGTGAACAACTGCTTTGGCTAGGGCGCCTGCTCCCATTTGTTCAAAGATTTCTAAATCAGGATCTTCCTGCTTAAAGGCATCTTTTTCAGCCAGTTCAAAATCTCTAGTCAACTGATTTTTAATAGCACGAACAGCATGACCAAAGTGCTGAGCTGAAATCGTAGTATCAATATCCCTTGCTTTTAAAATTTTCTCCTTGTAGTTTGGATGGGCATTCGACTCTTTTGCAACTACAAACCGTGTCCCCACCTGTACAGCCTCTGCACCTAGCATAAAGCCAGCCGCAGCACCTTCACCATCCGCAATTCCTCCTGCAGCAATAACAGGAATAGATACAGCTGTGGCTACCTGTCGCACCAAGGTCATGGTTGTTAATTTACCGATATGCCCCCCAGCTTCCATTCCTTCTGCAATAACAGCGTCTGCACCGATTTTTTCCATGCGTTTAGCTAAAGCAACACTAGGAACGACAGGAATAACGATTATCCCAGCTTCATGGAAACGTTCCATGTATTTACCAGGATTTCCTGCACCTGTTGTCACTACCTTAACACCTTCCTCGATAACGAGATCTACAATATCTTCCACAAAGGGAGACAAGAGCATGATGTTGACACCAAAGGGTTTATCCGTCAATGATTTGATCTTATCAATATTTGCCTTGACAACTTCTTTCGGGGCATTTCCCCCACCGATAATCCCTAGTCCTCCAGCTTTAGAAACAGCCCCTGCCAAATCACCATCAGCAACCCAAGCCATTCCTCCTTGAAAGATAGGATAATCAATGTTCAATAATTCTGTAATACGCGTTTTCATAGTGCCTCCATCGTTTCTTGCTTACGTAATAGTTCGATACTGTCATAATTTGACAATCAAACTATTGCCTAAACAAGAGGGAGCGGGTTTCCCTACTCCTTCTATCTATATTCTGCTTATACTCTTCGAAAATCAAATTCAAACCACGTCAGCGTCACCTTGCCGTACTCAAGTACAGCCTGCGGCTAGCTTCCTAGTTTGCTCTTTGATTTTCATTGAGTATTATTTTGTTTGCTCTTCAACGTAGGCAACCAAGTCACCAACTGTTTTCAAGTCATCTTCTGCTTCGATTTGGATATCAAAAGCATCTTCGATTTCTGAGATTACTTGGAACAAGTCCAATGAATCAGCGTCCAAATCATCAAAAGTTGATTCAAGTGTTACTTCTGATGCATCTTTTCCAAGTTCTTCAACGATAATTTCTTGTACTTTTTCAAATACTGCCATGATAGGACTCCTTTAAAATAAATAGTTTTTTATAACAATGTGTTCACCACATGATTACCTAAATTGTAAGAATGAGCGTGCCCCAGGTCAAGCCTCCACCGAAGCCTGATAGAAGAACAGTCTGGCTACCATCTAAAGGGATGAGACCTTGTTCTACACACTCTGAAAGTAAAATCGGGATACTGGCTGCACTGGTATTGCCATATTCCATCATATTGGCTGGAAGTTTGTCTCGGTCAACACCAATTTTTCTAGCCATCTTATCCAAAATACGGATATTAGCCTGATGCAATAGCAGATAATCCAAGTCTGTCGCCTCTATAGGAGATTCTTCAATAGTCTGCTTGATAGACTTGGCTACATCTCGAATGGCAAAATCAAAGACTGCGCGTCCATCCATCTTCAAAAATGAATCTGCACTTTCTTGATCTGAAAATGGAGAATGCAAACCTGAATGCCCATAAGTTAAACACTCACTGCGACTTCCATCGCTATTGAGACTCTCAGCTAAGAAATTCTCTTGCTCGCTAGCTTCTAACAAGACACCACCAGCACCATCTCCAAACAACACAGCTGTTGATCGATCCGACCAATCGACTGCCTTAGAGAGGGTTTCACTACCAATCACCAAGCCTTTTTGAAAGCGACCAGAAGCGATAAACTTTTCAGCAGTTGAAAGAGCAAATACAAATCCACTGCAAGCCGCGGTTAAGTCAAAAGCAAAGGCTTTATTAGCACCAATATTAGCTTGAACACGAGCAGCTGTAGAGGGCATCATCGAATCTGGAGTAATGGTAGCTAGGATGATAAAATCCAGTTCCTCTCCTATTATTCCAGCTTTTGCCATCAGTTTCTTAGCAACTTCCGTAGCCAAATCACTGGTAGATTCTGTTCTTGAAATATGCCTTTGTCGTATTCCCGTTCGACTTGAAATCCACTCATCATTGGTATCCATAATCTGAGCCAAGTCGTGATTTGTAACCACTTGCTCTGGCACATAATGAGCAACCTGGCTTATTTTTGCAAAAGCCATTATTTCAAATCCTCCAAAAATTGGTAAAGATTAGTCAACCCTTTGCTCATAACATCAATTTCTTCCTCGCTCATGCCATCAATAATTTTTTCTACCATGGCCTTGTGGAAGCGTTTATGCAGTCTATGGATCAAGCGCCCCTTCTTTGTCAAATGCAGATGCACCACACGACGATCCTGTTCTGACCGAACTCGCTCAATGTATCCCTTACGCTCTAAATTGTTCAAACTTGTCGTAACAGTTCCAAGAGTTACCATCAACTCTTTTGACACTTGACTTGGAGTCACATCTGGAGCCTTACCGATGACATCAATCGTATGCATTTCTTTGATGGAGATATCCTTAAAACGACTACCTCTCAAGTTCACTTCCTCAATTACAAGGACATTGTTAAATATAGATGTTAAATATTCATTGATTCGTTGGTAGTCCATTTTTCATATCCCTCCTTCTTCAAAAAACTTTTACAATCAAAACATTTGACAGAAAGAATTATATCAAAATTCAAAGAATGATGCAAGTATTTTTTATTTTCCTGTAAATTTAGGTCTTCTTCTCTCCGAATGAGCTCGCACTCCTTCTTTGAAATCCTCTGTTTGAGCTAAGGATTTCTGTAGGTTCAGTTCTAAAGTAGCGTAACCCTGCCAGTCTTTAAACTGGCTCTCCCAAACCAACTTCTTAATGGCAGCATAGGAATTACTTGAAGCACGTCTTAATTTTTTAAGAAGCTGTTCTCTCGTCTTTTCAAGTTTTTCAGCTTCAGAAACGCGGTAAACCAACCCCCATTCTAGGGCTTTTTCTGCCGTTAAAGCCTCTCCTGTCATAGCTAATTGAGCAGCACGCGTCACACCGATACTGCGGCTCAAGAGATGAATTCCCCCTGCATCTGGAGCCAAACCAACACCAACAAAGGCTTGGATAAACTTAGCCTTATCCGTCGCCAAACAGAAATCTGCCGCAACAGCCATATTCGCTGCGGCACCTGCAACAGCACCGTCAACTTCCATTAAAACAGGTTTGGCTATTTGCTTGATTTTATAAGAAATCGTATTGACCAACTCTGCGATTTTTGTCAATGATGGAATATCATCCTCATCCACTGCCCGCTTCATCTCTACCAAATCTCCCCCAACTGAGAAGACCTTTCCATTGGCATTGATTAAGATAAAATGCACAGCTGGATTTTCTTCTGCCAGAGTCAAGGCTTCTAAGATCTCCTCACACATGGGAATATGGAAACCATTAGCGACATCAGGACGGTTTAAAGTAATAATTGCCAAATCCTCTTCAAGCTGATAAATAATATGTTCCATCTGGACTCCTTTTTATTTTATAAGCAGTTTATACTCTTCGAAAATCTCTTCAAACTACGTCAACTTCCATCTGCAACCTCAAAACAGTATTTNNGCAGTGCTTTGAGCTGACTACGGCTAGCTTCCTAGTTTGCTCTTTGATTTTCATTGAGTATTGAATTATTTTATTTTCAAAGTATATCTTTTTTAGGAACAGAAAGCAAGAAAAAATTGACTGAAAGTGTCTCAGCCGATTGGAAAGGCTCGCTTTATCCTATAAAGCATCTTATTTTCTTCATTGAAAAAAGGCTTTCTTTCTGCTATAATCGTATAAAATACTTACTTTAGGAGTTCTTATGAAAGTTGTTAAATTTGGAGGTAGCTCTCTTGCCTCTGCTGGTCAATTAGAAAAAGTTTTAAACATCGTTAAAAGCGATCCAGAGCGTCGTTTTGTAGTTGTTTCTGCACCAGGAAAACGCAATGCTGAAGATACTAAGGTTACGGATGCCTTGATTAAATACTACCGCGATTATGTTGCTGGTAACGATATTAGCAAGAGCCAAAACTGGATTATCGACCGCTATGCTGCTATGGTTAGTGAACTAGGTCTTAAACCAGCTGTGCTAGAAAAAATTTCAAAAAGTATTCGTGCCTTGGCCACTCTTCCTATTGATGAAAATGAATTTCTCTACGATACTTTCCTAGCAGCCGGTGAAAATAACAATGCCAAATTGATTGCTGCCTACTTTAACCAAAATGGTATCGATGCACGCTATATGCACCCTAGAGAAGCTGGGATTGTGGTCACAAGTGAACCTGGTCACGCTCGCATCATTCCATCAAGTTATGACAAGATTGAAGAATTGACAAATGCAAATGAAGTTCTTGTCATTCCTGGTTTCTTTGGAGTTACCAAGGAAAATCAAATCTGTACTTTCTCACGTGGAGGTTCTGATATTACAGGTTCTATCATTGCTGCAGGTGTAAAAGCCGACCTCTATGAAAACTTTACGGACGTTGATGGTATCTTTGCAGCCCACCCTGGTATTATCCACCAACCACACTCGATCCCTGAGTTGACCTACCGTGAAATGCGTGAGTTGGCCTATGCAGGATTCTCAGTTCTTCATGACGAAGCTCTTCTTCCTGCCTACCGTGGAAAAATCCCTCTGGTTATCAAGAATACCAATAACCCTGACCACCCAGGTACTCGTATCGTTCTAAAACACAGTAGTGATGAATTTCCAGTTGTGGGAATTGCTGGTGACTCAGGCTTTGTCAGCATCAACATGTCGAAATACCTTATGAACCGTGAGGTTGGATTTGGACGCAAGGTTCTGCAAATCCTTGAAGATCTTAACATCGGTTGGGAACATATGCCAACCGGTATCGACGATCTTTCAATCATCCTCCGTTCTCGCGAACTAACTCCTATCAAGGAAGAAGAAATCCTGCGTCAGTTGGTTCAAAAGGCTAAAGTAGATCATGCAGAAATCGAACACGACCTTTCTATCATTATGATTGTTGGTGAAAAAATGAAGAGCCATATCGGAGTGACTGCTACTGCGACACGCGCTCTATCTGAAAATAAGATCAACATCCAGATGATGTCTCAAGGTTCTAGTGAAGTTTCTATCATGTTTGTTGTCAATAAAGACCAAGAGAAAGCAGCAATCAAAGCCCTCTACAATGCCTTTTTTGGAGAAAGTAAGGAAGACTAAGCATGGCTCAATCACTTAACAAAACAGTACTCCTCAGTACGACAGGCACTTCCTACCTCTCTATCGCTGGGAAAGTTGGGAAATTCCTTGTCGGAGATCAGGCTTTGGAATTTTACCCCGATGTCAATGTTGAACAATTTATCCAGATTCCTTGGAGCCATATCAACCAAATTGGAGCCAATGTCACTGGGCGGAAAATCAGTCGCCACTTCGAAGTCTTTACAGACAAAGGAAAATTCCTCTTTGCTTCAAAAGACTCAGGTGCCATTCTCAAAATTGCTCGTGAAAAACTGGGTAATGACAAGGTCATCAAACTTCCGACCCTGATTCAGACAATTGGTCAAAAATTTAAAAATCTATTTGCAAAAAAGTAGAAACTTTAGTATAATTATAGCAACGGATAAGTAGGTTATCTTCTTCTTTCAGAAAGTCTGCGGATGCTGCGAGCAGATAGGAGGGATAGGTGAAATTCTACCGTTAATAACAATTACATGCACAATCAAGTGCACACCTGTGAAGTTGGATGGAACCGTGGCCCTGCCACTCCAACGCTTTGTCAGGTGTGCTTTTTTCATAAAGGAGTTCTTATGTTAGATATCAAACGTATTCGTACAGACTTTGATGCTGTCGCAGAAAAATTGGCTACACGTGGTGTAGATGCTGCTGTCTTAAACGAGATGAAAGAAATCGATGCTAAACGTCGTGACATCTTGGTCAAGGTTGAAACTCTCAAGGCTGAACGCAACACAGTTTCTGCTGAGATTGCCCAAGCCAAACGCAACAAGGAAAATGCAGATGACAAGATTGCTGCCATGCAAACTCTATCTGCTGAGGTTAAAGCCTTGGATGCTGAATTGGCAGAAATCGATGCTAAATTGACAGAATTTACTACTACTCTTCCAAACATCCCTGCTGACAGCGTTCCTATTGGGGCTGACGAAGATGACAATGTGGAAGTTCGTCGTTGGGGCACTCCACGCGAGTTCGATTTCGAGCCAAAAGCTCACTGGGATCTTGGTGAAGACCTTGGTATCCTCGACTGGGAACGCGGTGGCAAGGTAACAGGCGCTCGCTTCCTCTTCTATAAAGGCCTCGGTGCTCGTTTGGAACGTGCTATCTACAACTTTATGTTGGACGAGCATGGCAAAGAAGGTTATACTGAAGTCATCACGCCTTACATGGTTAACCACGATTCTATGTTTGGGACTGGTCAATATCCAAAATTCAAGGAAGATACTTTTGAACTCAGCGACAGCAATTACGTCCTTATTCCTACAGCTGAAGTTCCTCTGACAAACTACTACCGTGATGAAATCCTTGACGGTAAAGACCTGCCAATCTATTTCACTGCTATGAGCCCATCATTCCGTTCTGAGGCTGGTTCAGCTGGTCGTGATACTCGTGGCTTGATTCGTTTGCACCAATTCCATAAGGTTGAAATGGTTAAATTTGCCAAACCAGAAGAATCTTACGAAGAATTGGAAAAAATGACAACCAACGCTGAAAACATTCTTCAAAAACTTAACCTTCCATACCGTGTCGTTGCGCTCTCTACTGGAGATATGGGCTTCTCATCTGCGAAGACTTACGACTTGGAAGTGTGGATTCCAGCCCAAAATACCTACCGTGAAATCTCAAGCTGTTCAAACACAGAAGATTTCCAAGCCCGTCGTGCCCAAATCCGTTACCGTGATGAAGCAGATGGCAAGGTGAAATTGCTCCATACCTTGAACGGTTCTGGACTTGCAGTTGGACGTACAGTGGCTGCTATTCTTGAAAACTACCAAAATGAAGATGGTTCCGTGACCATCCCAGAAGCACTTCGTCCATACATGGGTGGAGCTGAGGTCATCAAACCATAAAAAATAAGGTTTAGCTATTTCTAGCTAGACCTTTTTTCGTAACCAAATCAGATAAGCGCCTAATACAAAGAGCAAAATGATTAGGCAAATAACAGTTTCAGCCAGTACCAAATAATCCAAAAATGGAAGTTTCAAGATTCCCTGAGCCATCTTAAGCGAAGTAGCTGTGATAATAGTCGGGAAGGTGAGGGCTGAGAAGGCTGGTTGAAAACCTTGTTTTAAAATATTGGGTAGGCGAGTCAAAACAAAGAAAAAGAAGGATTGGGAAGCCAAAAGCATGAAAATCAAGACCCAAGTCGGTAGGCTAGCTCCTCCAACTCGAACCAGAGAAGCCAAAAGCAAAGAAAAGGGAGCACAGTAGATACCTTCTTGCCCAAGCAAGGCTAGTGGGAGTGGTTGCTTCTTTAAATCACTATAAATAAGGGGATAGAGATAGAAGGTAAGAAGAAAACCAAAACTCAAGGTCACATAGGCAATTTCAATGATACCCACCAGAGGATAAGTCAAGGCTGCTACCGCTATCCCTACATAAAGCACCGTCCAGCTAGGAGTAGCATGAACCCTCCGACCCGGACAAGCAAACTTGATAGTGAAACCAGCAATCAAGGCCAAATCCAAGAGAAATGAACACCACCAGAGTCCTTGCACAACCAAAGAAAGATGAGGGAAGACGCGAAAGACATAGGTCGATAAAATCATCCCAGCCATGGGAAAGGTGGCCATTCCTGATAAAAGAGGGGGCTTGGTCAACTCTTGCTTGGTTTCTTTCCAATTAAAAAGATGCAGAAGCAGAAAGTAAATCCACAAAATCAAACCTGTCAGACTAAAAAGATGTGACAGAACCGGCAACGTATCTAAAATAAGATTTCCAGATCCTGCTAAACCTAGCAAACAACCAGAAAATACCAAGGGGAGTTTTTTCATCCTAACCTCCAATAATCATGTTAGTTTCAGTATAGCATAAAAGCGCTTAAATGAGGGGATAAAAAACGAAGTCCGTTGATTTCAGACTTCATTTTTTACTCAGATATGAATTAAGCATAAGGTTGCAATTCTGGGTTAATTGGGGTATTGGCTAGGTTGTTGGCATAGTTACAGAGGCTTGCTAGGCTGACACCAAGAACCACATCCAAGGCATTTTGTTGGGTGTAGCCAGCTTCTAAAAACTCAGACAAGGCTTCATCTCCTACACGACCCTTGGTATTGATAACTGCCAAAGTAAACTTAGCTAGGGTATCCAATTTAGGATCTGTTTCAATTGGAGTACGATTGCGAAGAGCTTGAATCAAGTCATCATTCATCTGGATTTGTTTGATGGAAAAGGCTGTGTGACCTGCGACACAGAAGGCACAACCATTGGTCACGGCTGCCGTGATTTGCACCACTTCACGCTCAACGGGTGTCAGGCTGTTGCGACGGTTGATAGATGCGACAGTTCGGTATGCTTCTAAAGCAGTCGGTGCATTGGCCAAGAGACCGATTAGGTTGGGAATATAGCCATTGTTGTCTTTTTCTACTGTTTCAAGAACTTCTTTCACTTCTGCCGGTGCTGATTCTACTGTATGGATTGTAAATGTTGTCATAAGATACCTCTTTTCTTGTTATTGACACTAATATTATTGGAAAATCTTATAAAGTCCTGATTCCTAAGTTTATTTAAGACAAAGGTTTATTCTCTCATAAGATTTTCGTTGTATATTATACTCTTCGAAAATCAAATTCAAACCGCGTCAGCGTCGCCTTACCGTACTCAAGTACAGCTTGCGGCTAGCTTCCTAGTTTGCTCTTTGATTTTCATTGAGTAT
>NZ_VMKV01000056.1:0-20425 GCF_013276335.1 Streptococcus sp. 2100
TCGTTATTGGGCGGTTACGCTGGCTTGGTAACCAGCTGAGGGTGAAAGTTAGCTGATCAGCTTTTAGGAGGTCTTGGTGTTGAATAGTTGATACTAGGTTTTTGTCCAGTCGGCATTCTTTGACAAAGTTGAAGTGGCTGTGGTTTTGCTCAGTATGAATATCTAGCCATTTACCTTCTTTAGCTAGGTAGATACGGAGGTGATTAAAGAGAGGGATTCCGAGATCATAGCTTGGTTTTCCTGGACAGGTCGGATAAAGTCCGAGAGCTGACCAGATGTACCAAGCTGAGAGACTGCCATTGTCTTCATCGCCAGGATAGGCTTGCCAACTTGGGTGAAAGGCCTTCTGACGGAGCGTCTTGATAAGAAGGGCAGTGTAGTCAGGGTAATCGCTGTAGTGGAAGAGATAAGGAATGTGGAAACTAGGCTGGTTGGAAATGGCTATTTGTCCAAAAGGAGCAGTAGCCATCTCGCTCATTTCGTGAATTTCGTAACCATAGCCTGTTGTTTCAAAGAGGGGAGCATCTTGACAGGCTTTCAAAAGATAGTTGCTAAAGGTTTCTTTTCCACCCATCAGTTGGATTAAGCCAGGGATGTCGTGGAGAACGCCTAAAGTAGCTTGAATGGCAGAGCATTCAGCGTAGTCTCGCCCCCAACTATAAGGAGAGAAGTCAGGGTGAAAGTTTCCTTGATTGTCTCGTGCTCGCATGTAACCTGTCTCAGCGTCAAATAGCTGGCGGTAATTTTGTGAAGCAGCCTTGTAGGTTTCAGCGATTTCTATGTTCTCTAGTTTTTTGGCACAGCTGGCGATACAAAAGTCACTATAGGCATAGTCTAGAGTATGGCTAACACTTTCATGGTGGTCGGTAGAGAGGTAACCTAGTTCTTGGTATTGGGCTAGTCCGTGGCGGCCATTGATGCCGAGAGGGTCGGCTTTGCTGGCTGTTTCGAGCATGGCTTGGAAGAGTTCTCCTTCTAGGTCGGGGGCCATGTCCTTACAGGCGCTATCTGCGATAATGCCGTCTAAAAGGGTACCGGGCATCATGCCACGTTCATCTGGAGACAACCATTTTGGAAGGAAACCAGTATCGCGGTAGTTATTGAGAAATCCTTCTAAAAAGAGACGATAATGCTCTGGTATGACAAGGGCAAAGAGGGGGAAGGTGGTGCGGAAGGTATCCCAGAAGCCATTGTTGCTAAAGAGGACACCGGGCTTGACAGATCCAGTAGTCAGATCCTTGTGGATGACTTGCCCTGACTCATCAACCTCATAAAAAGTCTGAGGAAAGAGGAAGAGTCTGTAGAGGCAGTGGTCAAAGAAGGTTCGGTCAGCCTCTCCTGTCTCTATAACGTCAAAACGATGGAGGAGATTTTCCCAATCCGCTTGGGCACTTGATTTACAGTTATCAAAATCTTCTTGAGGTAGATTAAGCAGTGCTTGATAAGGCGAGATGAAAGAAGTGGCTAGCTGAATCTCAGCATGACTACTTGCTAAGTCAATTCGCCAGTCTCCCCCTTCTTGGCTAACAGCAAGAATATCCGTATTCATTTGCAGGGCAGTGAATAGTTTTAGTGGATTTTTGTTGGTTTCAGTTTTACCTTCTTGTCGTAGGGCAAGAGTTCGTTTATCTACTTGCTCCACGGTCAGTTCATCTGCTGCGTGAAGATAGAGGGAGAGGGCTTTGCCTTGCTTTTGCTCCAAACGAATAGAAGCACCGTAGCAAGTCGGTGTGAGCTGGGTTTCAATCTGATAGCGCAGGGAGAAAATTTTCAGATAATGGGGTTGGAAAGAGGCCTTATCCATATCATAAGAAGACTGACGATGGAAGAGACTGTCTCTACCTAGTTGACCGGTGACAGGTGTCAGGAGGAGCCAAGAGTAGTCGCCAATCCAAGGGCTGGGCTGGTGGGTTAATCGAATCCCCTGAAAGATAGGCAGATGCGGATCGAAAAACCAAGCTCCCTCCTGGTCACTGGTCTGGGGAACAAAGTAATTCATCCCAAAAGGCACGCCTGTGTATGGCAGGGTATTTCCCCGAGAAAAGGCATGCTTGCTGGCAGTTCCAAATCGGGTATCGATGGTTTCAAGTAGTGGTTTCATAGTCTTTCCTTTAGCTGTTTTTCTACATTATATCAGAAAAAGAGGGCCTTTAGAAAAGGAGTTTCAAAGATAACTATTTTGTAGAAAAATGACTATCATTTGTGTATGTATTTTCTGCCTCAAAAGCTATATACTGAAAATGAAACTTGTTTGAAAGAGGATACTGCACGATGATTTATTCAAAAGAAATTGTTAGAGAATGGCTAGATGAAGTGGCAGAGCGGGCTAAGGACCATCCAGAGTGGGTGGATGTTTTCGAGCGTTGCTACACCGACACCTTGGACAATACAGTTGAAATCCTAGAAGATGGTTCAACCTTTGTGCTCACAGGGGATATTCCTGCTATGTGGCTTCGGGATTCGACAGCCCAACTCAGACCCTACCTGCATGTGGCTAAAAGAGATGCCCTCCTGCGTCAGACCATTGCAGGTTTGGTCAAACGTCAGATAACCTTGGTACTCAAGGATCCCTATGCTAACTCCTTCAACATTGAGGAGAACTGGAAAGGGCACCACGAGACTGACCACACAGACCTTAACGGCTGGATCTGGGAGCGCAAGTATGAGGTGGATTCGCTTTGCTATCCTTTGCAGTTGGCTTATCTTCTCTGGAAAGAGACTGGCGAGACTAGTCAGTTTGATGAGATTTTTGTCGCAGCGACTAAGGAAATTCTTCATCTGTGGACGGTGGAACAAGACCACAAGAACTCTCCTTATCGTTTTGTTCGTGATACCGATCGTAAGGAAGACACCTTGGTAAATGATGGCTTTGGACCTGATTTTGCAGTGACAGGCATGACTTGGTCAGCCTTTCGTCCGAGTGATGATTGCTGCCAGTATAGTTACTTGATTCCGTCCAATATGTTTGCAGTTGTTGTTTTAGGGTATGTGCAAGAAATCTTTGCAGCATTAAACCTAGCTGATAGCCAGAGTGTTATCACAGACGCTAAGCGTCTTCAGGCTGAAATCCAAGAAGGAATTGAAAACTACGCCTACACAAGCAACAGCAAGGGCGAAAAGATTTATGCCTTTGAAGTGGATGGTCTAGGAAATGCTAGCATCATGGATGATCCAAACGTACCAAGTCTGTTGGCTGCGCCTTATCTGGGCTACTGTTCGGTCGATGATGAAGTGTATCAAGCAACTCGTCGTACCATTCTGAGCCCTGAAAATCCATATTTCTACCAAGGAGAATACGCTAGCGGTCTCGGAAGTTCTCATACCTTCTATCGCTATATCTGGCCCATCGCCCTTTCTATCCAAGGATTGACAACAAGTGATAAGGCAGAGAAAAAATTCTTGCTGGATCAGCTGGTTGCTTGTGATGGTGGTACAGGTGTCATGCACGAAAGCTTCCACGTAGATGACCCAACTCTCTACTCTCGTGAATGGTTCTCTTGGGCCAACATGATGTTCTGTGAATTGGTCTTGGATTACTTGGATATCCGCTAAGGAGCGTGATTTATATTCTTCGAAAATCTCTTCAAACTACGTCAGCTTTATCTGCAACCTCAAAGCAGTGTTTTGAGCAGCCTATGGCTAGCTTCCTAGTTTGCACTTTGATTTTCATTGAGTATTAGCGCAACTGATTCTTGGAAAGAATCACAAATTTACATTTAAAACGTTAACAATAAAAATTTAAATTTAGAATGAGGTTTTACTTCATGGAAAATGTTGTCGTACATATTATCTCACATAGTCACTGGGACCGTGAGTGGTACTTGCCTTTTGAAAGCCATCGTATGCAGTTGGTGGAATTGTTTGACAATCTCTTTGATCTCTTTGAAAATGACCCTGAGTTTAAGAGTTTCCATTTAGATGGACAAACCATTGTCCTCGACGACTACTTGCAAATTCGCCCTGAAAATCGTGACAAGATTCAACGCTACATTGACGAAGGAAAATTGAAAATTGGTCCCTTTTACATTTTGCAGGATGATTACTTGATTTCAAGTGAAGCCAATGTCCGCAATACTCTTATTGGTCAGCAAGAAGCTGCCAAATGGGGCAAATCAACCCAGATTGGTTACTTCCCAGATACCTTTGGAAATATGGGACAAGCGCCTCAAATCCTTCAAAAATCAGGCATTCACGTGGCAGCCTTTGGTCGTGGTGTGAAGCCGATTGGATTTGACAACCAAGTCCTCGAAGACGAGCAGTTTACGTCTCAGTTTTCAGAAATGTACTGGCAGGGTGCGGACGGAAGTCGTGTCCTCGGGATTCTCTTTGCCAACTGGTACAGTAACGGGAATGAAATCCCAGTTGATAAAGATGAGGCCTTGACCTTCTGGAAACAAAAATTGTCAGATGTGCGTGCCTATGCTTCGACCAACCAATGGTTGATGATGAACGGATGTGATCACCAGCCTGTACAGAAAAATCTGAGCGAAGCTATTCGTGTGGCAAATGAACTCTTCCCAGATGTGACCTTTGTTCACAGTTCCTTTGATGAATATGTCCAAGTCGTGGAAAGTGCCCTACCGGAGCAATTATCAACGGTTACAGGTGAGTTGACCAGTCAGGAAACAGACGGCTGGTACACACTTGCTAACACTTCTTCATCTCGTATTTATCTCAAACAAGCCTTCCAAGAAAATAGCAACCTCCTAGAGCAAGTTGTAGAACCCTTGACAATTATCACTGGGGGTCATAACCACAAGGACCAGTTGACCTATGCTTGGAAAACTCTTTTGCAAAATGCGCCCCATGATAGTATCTGTGGCTGTAGCGTGGACGAAGTTCACCGTGAGATGGAGACACGTTTTGCCAAGGTCAATCAAGTCGGAAACTTTGTTAAGAGCAATCTTCTTAACGAATGGAAGGGTAAAATCGCTACAGCTAAGGTTCAAAGTGATTACCTCTTTACTGTCATTAACACAGGTTTGCATGATAAGGTTGATACTGTCAGCACAGTGATTGATGTGGCGACTTGTGATTTCAAGGAATTGCACCCAACAGAAGGTTACAAGAAGATGGCTGCTCTTACCTTGCCAAGTTACCGTGTGGAGGACTTAGATGGGCGTCCTGTAGAGGCTAAAATCGAGGATCTTGGGGCTAATTTTGAGTATGATTTACCAAAAGACAAGTTCCGCCAAGCTCGTATCGCCCGTCAAGTGCGCGTGACCATTCCAGTTCACCTAGCGCCGCTTTCTTGGACAACTTTCCAATTGCTGGAAGGAGAACAAGAACACCGTGAGGGTATTTACCAAAACGGAGTGATTGATACACCATTCGTAACGGTGAGTGTGGATGACACTATCACAGTTTATGACAAGACAACTCACGAAGCCTATGAAGATTTTATCCGCTTTGAAGACCGTGGTGACATCGGAAACGAGTATATCTATTTCCAACCAAAAGGAACAGAGCCAATCTATGCAGAGCTTAAGGGCTACGAGGTCTTGGAAAACACAGCTCGCTACGCTAAGATTTTGCTCAAACATGAATTGATCGTGCCTGTCAGTGCAGATGAAAAGCTAGAAGAAGAGCAAAAAGGCATCATCGAGTTTATGAAGCGTGAAGCTGGACGTTCAGAAGAATTGACAAGCATTCCTCTTGAAACTGAGATGACTATCTTCGTTGATAATCCACAAATCCGCTTCAAGACTCGCTTTACTAACACTGCCAAAGACCATCGTATCCGTCTCTTGGTCAAGACTCATAACACGCGTCCAAGCAATGATTCTGAAAGCATCTATGAGGTGGTGACACGACCAAACAAACCAGCTGCTTCATGGGAAAATCCTGAAAATCCTCAACACCAACAAGCCTTTGTTAGTCTGTATGACGATGAAAAAGGTGTGACTGTATCCAATAAGGGATTGAATGAATACGAAATCCTTGGAGACGACACCATTGCAGTGACTATTTTGCGTGCATCAGGTGAGCTAGGTGACTGGGGCTACTTCCCAACACCAGAAGCACAATGCTTGCGTGAATTTGAAGTCGAGTTTGCGCTTGAATGCCACCAAGCCCAAGAACGCTTTTCAGCCTATCGTCGCGCCAAAGCCTTGCAGACACCATTTACCAGCCTTCAGCTTGCTAGACAGGAAGGAAGCGTGGCTGCGACTGGTAGCCTCTTGAGCCATTCTGTTCTCAGCATACCGCAAATCTGTCCAACAGCCTTTAAAGTGGCGGAAAATGAAGAAGGCTATGTCCTCCGTTACTATAATATGAGTCAAGAAAATGTGCGCATATCAGAACATCAACAAACCATTCTTGACTTACTTGAGCGACCATATTCAGTTCATTCAGGACTATTGGCTCCACAAGAAATTAGTACAGAATTCATCAAAAAAGAAGAAATTTAATTTCAACAAGTAAACATAAAAAGAAAGGAGGGGCGAAAAGGTAAGAACTAACTGCTGATTTGCCCCTTTTATGGTAAAAACAATGACCATTGCAACGATTGATATCGGAGGGACTGGGATTAAGTTCGCTAGTCTGACTCCTGATGGGAAAATACTAGATAAGACAAGTATCCCAACACCAGAAAACTTGGAGGAATTACTAGCTTGGCTAGACCAGCGCTTGTCAGAGCAGGATTACAGTGGGATTGCTATGAGCGTTCCAGGCGCGGTCAATCAAGAGAAAGGTGTGATTGATGGCTTCAGTGCGGTGCCCTACATTCACGGCTTTTCTTGGTATGAGGCGCTTAGCTCTTATCAGATTCCTGTCCATCTGGAAAATGATGCCAACTGCGTTGGACTCAGTGAATTACTGGCTCATCCAGAACTTGAAAATGCAGCCTGTGTCGTGATTGGGACAGGGATTGGTGGAGCCATGATTATCAATGGCCGACTGCACCGAGGTCGCCACGGTCTGGGTGGAGAATTTGGCTATATGACCACCCTTGCCCCTGCTGAAAAGCTCAACAACTGGTCGCAACTAGCGTCAACTGGGAATATGGTACGCTACGTGATTGAAAAATATGGTCAGACTGACTGGGACGGCCGCAAGATTTACCAAGAAGCCGCAGCTGGGAATGCTCTTTGCCAAGAAGCCATTGAGCGCATGAACCGCAATTTGGCGCAAGGCTTGCTCAATATCCAGTATCTCATCGATCCAGATGTCATCAGTCTGGGAGGCTCTATCAGTCAAAATCCAGATTTTATCCAAGGTGTCAAGGAAGCTGTTGAAGACTTTGTCGATACCTACGAAGAATATACGGTCGCACCCGTCATCCAAGCCTGCACCTATCATGCAGATGCCAATCTCTATGGTGCCCTTGTCAACTGGCTACAGGAGGAAAATCAATGGTAAGATTTACAGGGCTTAGTCCCAAACAAACTCAGGCAATCGACTTGCTGACAAAGCATATTTCTTTACCAGATGTTGAAGTGGCTGTCACTCAGTCTGACCAAGCCTCTATCTCTATCAAGGGTGAGGGTGGCCACTATCAATTGACCTACCGCAAACCTCACCAACTTTATCGTGCCTTGTCCTTGTTGGTAACAGCTCTAGCAGAAGGTGATAAAGTAGGGATTGAGGAGCAGGCGGCTTATGAAGAGTTGGCCTACATGGCAGACTGTTCTCGAAATGCGGTGCTAAATGTGACTTCTGCCAAGCAGATGATTGAGGTCTTGGCTCTCATGGGCTACTCAACCTTTGAACTCTACATGGAAGACACCTACCAGATTGAGGGACAGCCTTATTTTGGTTATTTCCGTGGGGCTTATTCGGCTGAGGAGTTGCAGGAAATCGAAGCCTACGCCCAGCAGTTTGATATGACCTTTGTGCCTTGTATCCAGACCTTGGCCCACTTGTCGGCCTTTGTCAAATGGGGTGTCAAGGAAGTGCAGGAGCTCCGTGATGTAGAGGCCATTCTTCTCATTGGCGAAGAAAAGGTTTATGACCTGATTGATGGCATGTTTGCCACGTTGTCTAAACTGAAGACTCGCAAGGTCAATATCGGGATGGACGAAGCCCACTTGGTTGGTTTGGGACGCTACTTGATATTGAACGGTGTTGTGGATCGTAGTCTCCTAATGTGTCAACACTTGGAGCGCGTGCTGGATATTGCTGACAAATATGGTTTCCACTGCCAGATGTGGAGCGATATGTTCTTTAAACTTATGTCAGCGGATGGCCAGTACGACCGTGATGTGGAAATTCCAGAAGACACTCGTGTCTATCTAGACCGTCTCAAAGACCGTGTGACCTTGGTTTACTGGGACTATTATCAGGATAGCGAGGAAAAATACAACCGTAATTTCCGCAATCATCATAAGATTAGTCATGACCTTGCCTTTGCAGGTGGTGCTTGGAAGTGGATTGGTTTTACACCCAACAACCATTTCAGCCGTCTAGTGGCTATCGAGGCCAATAAAGCCTGTCGTGCCAATGACATCAAAGAAGTCATCGTGACGGGTTGGGGGGACAATGGTGGGGAAACAGCTCAGTTTTCTATTCTCCCAAGCTTGCAAATCTGGGCAGAACTCAGCTATCGCAATGACCTAGACCGTTTGTCTGCTCACTTCAAGACCAATACTGGCCTATCGGTTGAAGATTTTATGCAGATTGACCTTGCCAACCTCTTACCAGACCTGCCAGGCAATCTCAGTGGCATCAATCCTAACCGCTATGTCTTTTATCAGGATGTCCTCTGTCCGATCCTTGACCGACACATGACACCTGAACAGGACAAACCACACTTTGCTCAGGCAGCTGAGACCCTTGCTGAAATCAAAGAAAAAGCTGGTGCTTACTCTTACCTCTTTGAAACTCAGGCTCAGTTGAACCAGATTTTAAGTAGCAAAGTGGATGTAGGAAGACGCATTCGTCAGGCTTACCAAGTGGGCGATAAAGAAAGTCTACAAGAAATCGCAAGGCAAGAATTACCAGAACTCAGAAGCCAAATTGAACACTTCCATGCCCTCTTTAGCCACCAATGGCTGAAAGAAAACAAGGTCTTTGGCTTGGATACAGTTGACATCCGCATGGGCGGACTCTTGCAACGCATCAAGCGAGCAGAAAGCCGTATCGAGGCTTATCTGGCTGGTCAGATTGACCGCATCGACGAGCTGGAAGTAGAAATTCTGCCATTTAACGACTTCTACGCAGACAAGGGCTTCGCAGCCACAACAGCCAACCAGTGGCATACCATTGCGACAGCTTCGACCATTTATACAACTTAAAAACAAGAACACCTTGCTTGGCGCAGGGTGTTTCGCGTGAAACAGAAGAATTATCTAGTTTCAAATGCCACAGTTAGACAAACTTATGCTAAAATAGCAGAAAGGGAATGTTTCCTAAGAGCAATTCTATCGATGAGCACTTGGAGGTATTGTGGTACACTTAAAATTAGTAAAACAAGAAATAGAAGCTGAAAAGCCAGCATCTGTAGAAGCCTGGGTCATTTTCGTCAAATTTTAAAAAGGTTGCTACCGACATATATAAATTCTAAAAACAAAAACGTTAGTAGAACTAGCAGATGTGATTTTATGGAGTTTTGATTTTGCAAATGATCATGCTCATGCATTTTTCGTGGATAATGTTGCGTGGAGTCCTGCAGATTCTTACTTTCTTAGCTTTGTTAGTGACGATGTTGAAGAACGTTACACAGAAAATGTCTATCTGGATACCCTAAGTGTCAAACAAAAATTTAAGTTTATTTTCGACTTCGGTGATGAATGGCGTTTTGAATGCCAAGTGCTGAGAGAAATCGAGACAGAGGGCGAAGAAGCTTATCTCGTACGTTCGGTTGGAACGCCGCCAGAACAATATCCAGATTATGATGGTTTTGACTATGAAGAATGGTAAAATTGATTGTTAAACAATCTAA
Source organism: Streptococcus sp. 2100 (assembly GCF_013276335.1). Classification (NCBI taxonomy): domain Bacteria; kingdom Bacillati; phylum Bacillota; class Bacilli; order Lactobacillales; family Streptococcaceae; genus Streptococcus; species Streptococcus sp. 2100. The sequence goes on from NZ_VMKV01000056.1 coordinate 9,884, forward strand.
AAAACAATTGGAATCAGTCTGTGTAGGCTTAGTATTTCAATTGTTTTTTTGTGATGGTTTCAGATAAGAGAGTTTTTAATACTCAATGAAAATCAAAGAGCAAACTAGGAAGCTAGCTGTAGGTTGCTCAAAACACTGTTTTGAGGCTTCAGATGGAAGCTGAGGAGGTTTGAAGAGATTTTCGAAGAGTATAAATTTGTTGAGGGTGTAGCTAATACGTATCAAGTCTGGTAGATTGAGAAAACTTGACAAAAAATTAGATAGTGCTAGAATAACATTAACGAAAGACATTTGAGGGCAGAAAGGTTCCTGTCACACCTTGCAAAAGGGTATCTGAGATGCTGGGTACACCGACCAGCCAAGGGTCCGTTATTTCAAAGTAGGGGCTTAAATGCTCCTTTTTTATTTAAAAATTTCAAAATAGATTACACTCACCGCAGGCTTAGCCTTGCGTTTTTTGTTTGACAAAATTAAAAAAATGTGTAAGAATAAGTAGAATTGAAAACAGGAAAACTCACCTCCTTTCGATTCGTCTAGCCTTTTCGTGAGGCAATGAGGGGGCGGAGAGACGCGCTCGTCAACAGAAGTATCTCATTGGAAATGTTGCTCACTTTTTAGTGAGCTTTTTATCTAGGGAATAGAAATAAAAAGCAAAAAGTTAAAATTAGGTCAAATTGATTTAAAAATGTGCAAGGATTACGACCTTATTCAAGCGATGGACTATGACTTTAAGACGAAGGAAGTAATGAATAAAGGAAGGGGATTTGCGGTAACTCTTGTCAAAATACAGGGGCTAACTTTCTTGATTCCATTTAGAAGTTATATTCCTAAAAAGTATCAGTTGAAGTATAAGCTTCGAAATTCAGCAAAAGAAGGGTATGTTGAAGGATTAGATATTGGTAAAACCTTGATTTTAGAAGATGAAAGTTATTTGCTAAATACTACTTTTCGACTTCGAAAAATCGAAGATTATTATAAAGTAATGGACAATGATAGAGCTATAATTAATAAGTTGGTAAAAGCTATTATAGACTATAACCGTGCTTTAGAAATGAACGATAGAAACAAACTTGAAGATCCTAAACGCTTTAAATTCTCAACATTCCAGAATTATTCTACTAGATTAAGAGTCATAACAGAAAAAGACTATTTAGAATAGATAATGTTTTTGCAGGTTCTGGCTTGCATTTCTATTTTGCAAAAACACGCATTTTGAACGATTAGAACCAGAAATTACAATCCTATTCTTCAAAAAAGCGTTTTCTTGAAGAATGGAAAAAGCCCGATTTTATGGGGTTTTAATTCTGATAAAATCCGATAATTTTGGCATGATAAGGTGAGGTAGTTATTGTCTTAATGCTCAGTTCCGTTCTGGAAATCGCTAGAATGTTTTCAAAAAATCCCGTAATAGTTGAATTATCTAAGCTTTAACAGTATAATCAAGCTAGTAGCTTCATCAGGAAGTTCTATGCTACAATATAGTAGGTGGCACGGCACCACACCACCAATAAAAGAAAAGATTCTATCTGCTGGGTTTTCTTATGAGAAATATAAACCTGGTATTCATAAACAGAGACATCCGAACGACTTGGGTAATGGTATTTACTTTTTTCTACCTTTTGACAAAGATACTGGTAAAACGATTGCTTCTGCTTATGTCGCAAAGTATAAGTCATTTGAACTAAGCAAACCTGGGGTTAGGCCTGAGTTAATTCATGCTAAAATCACCCTAAAATCTATAGATAAGATTTTTATTTTAGATAACCCAAAAAACCAAAGGTTATTAGAGGAATATCGACAAGCAGCATCTATTCAAATTGAACGTGAGATTGCAGGTATTTCAGGTAGCGGAGCCAAAAATAGAGCTACTCTTCTTAACCAAAATCAAGGATTAATTATTGAGCTGTTGCTTGATTTAGCGTCTCAGCATGGGAAGAATTATGAAGCAGTGCAGTCCAAAACATATACTGCTATTCCATTTTTACCAGTAATTGACGGAAAGAATGGAGAGGAAATTTGTATCCGTGATTTAAATTGTATTACAAACATTTTATAAATAAGGAGGCTTTTATGAGTTTATTGTCAAACTTTTTAGGAACTGAAGAATTTTCTTTGATGGATTCTCCAATGTTCCAAGAATTAGTTGAAAATATTAAGGCCAACAAAATTTATTCAGTAAACAATGAATTTGATTATGATTTGAATATATCAGGAAGTCTTAAAAAATATAAAGATGAAATCCATTTTACTCCTCAATTAAATAATCAAAAAGAGTTTGATGATTTGAATTCTGTAACTAAAGTAAATGCAATGCCTAAATATAATATAAAAAACAAGAAGTCATGTTTTTCATATTTACCAATAGATTCTGAAAACTTAATTACAACAAAAGAAAATAGTGAGGTGGCAGCTTAATGTCCTCTTTACAATTTAAAGATTACTTTTTAAATGAAGTATCGTATCGAAGAAATCCTAGTTTTGACCAAACAAATAGTACTATTAATTTACAGCCTGAATTGTCTGCACAGATTTTAATAAGAAAATCTGAAAACCTTACTTACGTTAACTTAATAACAAAGCAAGGAAATATAGATTCAGATGATTCTGCTTTTGAGCTTATTGTAGATATTGTTGGAGAATTTTCATTTATATATGACAAGACAGAATTTGATATTCCTTTTGAAACTTTTCTTAAAGAGAATGGCTTAGCAATGCTTTGGTCCTATATTCGGCCTATCGTATCTGATATGATTACTCGGGGTAATGAGTTCCCCAACTTCATATTGCCTGTCGTTAACATTAAAAAAATGCTTGAAGACAAAGATTCTACCAAGTTAACATACGAATAAAAACAGTGTATGTATTTTTCAAAGCTCTAATGAAATGCTTTCACATTTAAAAGGTATTCGGAGAACTATAAATCAAAATTGTGATAAAAATAAATAGGATCAAAGAGTTTTGTATGATAGTAGTTGCAATTTGAAACTCTAGCTTCTTCAAGACTCAGCTATCAATGAAAATCACCAGAAGGGCAGTATTTTAACGGCTCTTCTGGTGGTTTTTGAATTGTTTGGTTAGTGTGAGATATGAATAATTTGGGGTTTAATACTCTTCGAAAATCTCTTCAAACCACGTCAACGTCGCTTTACCGTGGATATGTTGAGTCTGGATAAAGAACCAATCGTAGGAGAAAATGAAGTCAATATTTCCACGATAAGATACATGATATCAAGCTTAGTTCATAATGTTTGATTTATAAAAAGAAAGAGAGTATAATGAGTTAAGCCTGCCTAAAGTATGCCCAAATATTTTAGGGGGGGCTTTTTTATTTGCCCTTCCATAGATATACTAAGCCGATAATTATCGGAAAAGGAGCAAAATGATATATGTTTTATAAAGATAATGAAGATAGAGAAAAGCAATTGCGCTTTTCGATTCGTAAGGTTAGTTTTGGAGCGGCCTCGGTAGCCGTGGCGGCGCTGTATCTCTTTATGGGAAGTGGAGCGGTATCTGCTGCGGAAGCGCAGACCATACAGTCAAATGAGGAGGTGGCAGCTGATAAGGATTCGGAAACAGAGAAAAAATCAGAGGATCCACAGCTAACCTACGCTGCTCCTGCTGCAAAGAAACAAGGATCTGCAACCAATACTGAAGCAGGGGATGAAGGCAAGCAAGAAAGTCATCCAGAGACCAAAGAGGAAGAAGCCAACTCATCTGAAAGAAGCGAAACTACAACAAAGACTCAATCGGATGAAGACTCTGTGAGCGGGGACTCTAGCTCTCCAAAATCTACAGAGGACAGTGAAGGTACAAGATCAGAAGAAGCAAGCAACAAGCCAAAAGTACGTAAAAGACGTGATATAAGTGCCACTCCAGGTGCAGATGTTGCAACGGATGATCCATCAGCAAATCAGACTTACATAGCACCAAGCGCTGATGCGAGTGTAGAGGAGTTAGTAGAAAAATTAAAAACATTGCCGAATGTGATTGAAAACAATAATAAAATCAACGGCGTTCAAATGAAGAAATTAGGTGATGCTAAAGGTATAGCACTAGGAGAGGTAAGAGAACTTGATGAGTTTGGTGGTTGGAAAGCTGTAACTACTGATGGACAAGTTGGAAAATTTGCTATTGCTAGAAAAACAGCAAAAGGTGTATTCCCGGCATATACTATAAATATAAACAGAACTAATGATGCTTGGCTTCGAGAACAAGTTCTTGATTGGAATAGTGAATACACATTGCTATTATCAAAAGTGGTGACAAAAGCTAGTAGAGATACGGATGTTCCTTATGATGGACAACCTTACAAAGGTAACAATGAATCTGGAAAAACAACAGCTAGAACAGCAAAAGGATTTGATGGAATAGAAAAAACTTTTAAAGTGTATTCTTCAGCTGAAGGTTCTAAAGTAAGAGTGGATTTCAAAACAGGTTATACGGGAGATGTTGAAGGTTCTAAGGCTGAATACAAGGTGGAAGTATATACTGATAATTCTACTAATCCAATTTATACAACAACATTTAGACCGGATAAGAACATTACTGATAAGGAAAGGACAGTTATTGCAGCTAAAGATGGAACAAAAATTACAGAGAAAATAAACGTTTCAAGCAATACTAAAGAAGAAATAGAAGGTAAGATGGCATTGGATGCCAATAGACCTAATGGAACAGTAGGACGCTTTACGAGTAAGTTGATTGAATTGCCTAAAGGTGTAACTTCATACAAAGTAAGATTAAGTCTAGCTAATAAAAGATATGGTGGGATGAGTTATAATTCTTCGTATTTACAATACTCATTGCCGATTACTGGGCTCGACTTTAATATTACACAAGACACTAAACATATAGCGAAGTCACTATTGCAACAGGCTTATAATAAACTGCTTGAAGACCAACAAAAAGATGAACATAGAAAAACTAAAGACAGTGTCCGTGCTTACCGAGAAAGGTTAGCTAAAATTAAAGAATTATTAGACTCAAATGAGTTGAAAAATAATTCTGAATATCTTTCTGTGTTAGAAAGTGCTGTTTATAGCAGAGATAACTTGATAGCTCAAAACTTTGAAGCGAAGACTGTCAAACAAGTCAAAGATAGCCAAGTTTTGATAGACTTGTCGACACATCCAGAAAAAGTGATTACCTATAAAGAAAATAGTGTCGAAAAAGCCTTGCCTGACTATCTGGTAGCAAGCTGGAAGAATACCCCTGACTTTACGACTGTTGGTCCACATACTGGCATTGTTGCGATCTCTGAAAAGGGTGACGCAGGTGCTCAAAACCAAGAAATAGCAGAAGTTACGGTTTCTATTACCATTTATCCTAAGGCTGAAGCCGGGCAAGCAAAATTTGTCAATGTCCTCACAGAGAACAATCGCTTGTTGGATGGGGATAACCCTGAAAACTATGTCAAGTTTGTCAATGGCAATCAAACAGTTGCTAAACCAGCGGATATGACGGTGACATGGCATAAAAAACCAGATACAACGACTGCTAATGTTGATCAAGAAGGTATCGTTAAAGTCAGCTACAGTGCGACCGATGAGAACGGTGCTCTTAGCACCCAAAGTTACTTTGTGACTGTGAAGGTGCCTGTTTATCCACCAGCACAGTTGAAAAACAATGTAGGTAGCTACAACAATAAACAAGGTACCCTCTCAAATGGTACCAACCCAGAAGATTATATCGAGTTCAAGGATGGTAACCAAACCGTTGCAAAACCAGCTGGAGTGACAGTTCGTTGGCAAGGAAGTACTGCACCAGGTATTGGCACAGCATCGGCTCAAAATCGTGGCATTATCGAAGTGGTTTACCCAAGTGGAGACTCTCAAAACCCAACGGTAAAAACACTTGAAGTTGCGCTTCCAACCTACCATTCTGTAGTGAAAAAATCAGAGTACACACGCGACATTACACAAAGTTTTGATAGCAATCAAGCAAGCAACTATGTCACAACGACTCCGAATGCACCAACAAGAACAGAATACTTCTGGAAGACAGATGAAACTAGAAATAAAGAGTACGGTTCAGCAACATGGGGTAATATCTCAGGAGACTGGCTCGGTAAGAAGACCAATAAGGTTAAGGTCTACTATCCAAATGCGAATGGTGGCAATCCGAAATCAGAAAACTTGGCGGAAGAAACTACTGAGATAACCTTCATCACAAAACCAGCTAAGCCAAGTATTGCAACCAACTTGACAGGAAAAGCAGGCACGCGAACTCATGTATCCGTTACGAATGCGACTCCTGGAACAACACTTTACCTCTACAATGGTACTACACAATTAGGTAGTGTCGAAGTTCCTAAGAATGGTGCTTATAGCAAGCTAGTGACTGCAGAGCTCACTCCGACAGCGGACATCCCTGCATCAACGAATCTGACTGTGAAGTCTGTCTATATGCCAAACGATGACAGCCAACGAGTTGAATCAGATAGTAGTGATCCAGTTTCTAGTACGCAAGTGACGGTATCTGCTAAAGGAACGATTCAAACCTTGGCAGGTTCTGGTAATATTACAGAACTAAGCAATCTCAACCAAGCTACCCTTTCTAAATTGTTAACCCTCTCAGATGGTAGTGCTGTTGATTCTGCAACGGCAGCTCGTTGGGAATCTGGTCAAAACATTGCCAAGGGTGAAGCAGGTACACGGACTGAAAAACTATTTGTTCGTTTACCAGGTCATACCAAGGAACAAGAAGTAACCCTTACAATTAAGACTCTTGCACAGCCAACTGCGAAACCAGTTCTAAAAGCTCCTGACGAAGTGATTACAAACGAGAGCTTGTCTCACTTTGTGACAGATGAAGGAGCTGCTTCTCTTGCTTGGGAAGGAAATCCAGCTGTCGTGACGGCAGGACGCAACATTCCACGTATCAAGGTTACCTATCCAGCTGCGGGAGTAGATGGCATTGCCTTTTCAGATGTAACGACGCAGTATGTGATTCCAACTATCTACGGAGTGAAATCCAAGTCTACAGATACGTATACAAATACGCAAAACCAAGCTTTTGATACGAACGCAGCCAACTATGTTGAGCAGTCAACTGCGACCGCTTTACCAGCGGGCATGACTTATGGTTGGGAGGATGGAGAGCCAAGTGCAGGTACGGTTGGAGAGTTTACCCGAACAGTCATCAGCACGTTTGGTAATGGAAATAGTGTTCCAGCAGAACTTCGTGGTCGTACGGTTAAGACAGTGATTCGATTTGCTGTAAAACCAACGACTCCAGTTGCGACTGCAAATGAAGATGGTAGTGTTGGTATTAGCATTCCAGATGGTGCAACGAGACTAGACGTTACCTATACGCCAACGAATGGTGCGGCTGAAACAACGACTTCGATCACGAAGAATGGTTTGAGCTGGGTTGCACAAGGTTTGACTGTGACTCCTTCTCAAGATGGTAGCCGACTCATTCTTTCTGCAGATGATTTGAAAGATGGTACGGAGTTGAAGGGGGTTGCAGTTGCGACAGGTGCAGCAGGTGACTTGACAAGTGCAGATAGCAATACTGTACGAGTAAAAGCACCGCAATTGAGCTCTCCAGTCATCACTCAAGAAGCCGACTATAGCATTCAGATTGCGCTGGATGAAAAGGCGACTCATGCTGAGGTTTCCTATACAGATGTAGGAAACACCATGCGGAAACTAACCTTTGATAAGCGTGGGGATGAGTGGATCCGAACTGATAATGTTCACATTGGTTCGGTAGTAACTACTGGTAACAATATTGTCATGGCAGTCAACACCGCTAAATCTGGTACTCTTGTTTCAGCTAGCCAGAAGACAGAGTTGTCTGATTTCTCAGTGGCGGCTACGCATAAGGCTATCGGTCTTCTTAATAATCCAGTATTGATACCAAATGATGATACGAGTGTTACGATTGAAGCACCACAGGATGCGACAAGTCTATCTGTAACCTATACTCCAGCTAATGGTCAAGAGAAGACTGTAACGATTTCGAAGACTAACTCTGGTTGGATCAGTCCAGATGGATTTGAGGTTAAGAATGGAAACCCTACTTTAATGGGTGGTACAGCTCAAGCAGGACGTACTGTGAAGGTTAAAGCCTTAGGTGATTCTTCTGAAAGTAAGGAAGTAAGTGCTGTTGTTAAGACGGCTCAACCAAGCGAAATTCAAGCTGAAGTGAAGCAAAATGGTGACTTTGTACTTACTCTGCCGACAGATGCGGATCAGTTAACTCTTCATATTCCTACTAGTGATACGGTTGTTGAGGATACTGTCCTTTCTAAAGCGAACAACTGGGAATTGCCAGCTGGGTCATTATTCCGTAGAGTAGGAAATACCGTAGTCATCCCAGCAAATCTTGTCAAAGGGAGTAACCAAGTTACTTATGTTGCAACAGCAGGAAGTGGAGCTGCTAAGAGTGAAGATAGAGCAGGAAGTATGATTGTTCCTACTCATACAGCACCAACGGTTGCAGATATCATTGTGGCAGCAAACGGTGCTCCGACTGCAAATCAGGTCAATCAAGCAGTTACGGCAGATAACAAACAAACTGCTACTGCTCAAAACTTGCCTACTGTTCTAGCAGGTCAAAGTCAGAAGATTTCTGCTACGGTAACTTATCAAGATAACAGTCAAGAAATAGTTGATGTGACGGTGAAAGCAAAATATGCGACACCAGCTCAAGTGACAGGTAGTCAAAAAGATAATGGTGATCTTGTCTTTACTCTTCCTCAAGATGCAGATGATGTTACTATTAACTACGAAGCTAATGATGGATCTAAACAGACTGCGAAACTTCATAAAGAAGGAAATGCGTGGACTGTTGTATCAGGCAATCTAACCGTTGATGGTAGCAGTGCTACTCTCGCAAACGGTGTCTATACAAGTCCTCAAGCAATTGAATTGATTGCGACAGCTGGTGAGGGAGACCAACAGAGTGAACAAGCACAAAATGGTTTCCGTCCGACTGAACACACGGTTACATCTCAAACCATTAGCAAGGTTAAAGGACAAACTCCGACAAACGATGAATTGTTAAATGCTATCACTGCTGATAAAAAGCAATCTGCTGTTTTAAAAGATGGGACTCAATACCCAACTACGGTTGGAAATCATACGATTACAGTTACCGTCACTTATGCAGATGGTACGACAGAGGATATTCCTGTAACCTATAAGGTGACAGCCGATAAGAAAGCTCTTGAAGCGGCTAAAGCGGAACTCGACCAAGGTATTCAAGCTGCTCCAGATACAAGTGGTAAGACACCAGACTCTGTCACAGCTTACAACAAAGCCAAGACAGAAGCTGAAACTGCAGCTCAGGAAGCACAAGTCGTTATCAACGACCAAAACGCCAGCGAACAAGCTGTTCAAGATGCTATTGCTAAGGTAACCAAAGCCAAAGAAGCTCTTGACCAAGCCAAGACTAACTTGACGCCAGCCGCAACCGAACAAGAAAAACAAGCCTTGACGGTTGCGAAGAACAACTTGGATACTCCAGCTACAACAACGGGTATGACCCCAGAGTCTATCGATGCTTACAACAAAGCTAAAGACGCTGCTCAAGCCCAAGTAGATGAAGCCAAAGCGGAGGCACAAGCTGCCCTTGATAAGGAAACTTTAGACAAGTCAGAACTAAGTAAGCAGACTCAAACCTTAGAAAATCTTTTGAGATCATTGACAGGTGTATCGAATCCTACCACAGATTCAGCACGTCTGGTTTTGGCAGAGGCTAAGAAAGCTCTTGCAGATGACAGTTTGACAGAGCAAGGGTTGCGCCATATCTTGCAAACAGTCAAAGATGCCATTGCTTCCCTAGAGTCCATTAAGGAAAGCCAGTCAGCAACGAAGGCTGGAGAACAAAAAGTTTCTGAGGCAGCACCAGAAGCAGATAAGCCTGTAGCCCAAACTCAAATCTCAGTAGGAGCTATTGTGGCAAGTATACTGGTTCTATTAGGTCTCCTCTTTTTCCTCCTAGCTCGTCGTAATAAAGAATCAGAACTCGAGAAATTAACCAAGGAATTAAGTAAACTTCTTAAGAACTTAAACCTTGAAACAGTGGATAAGGATGTCCTTAAAAAGTCTCAAGAAGAACTTCAAAATGCAGTTTCTTTCTTAGCAGATGAAAAAGGCTCTGAGCATACTGAAGCAGAGTTGATTGATAATCTTAAAGAGGTTATTGCTAAGTTGAAAGCAAACGCCTAATAACATATTAAAAGTCTCCAGATTAGGAACTATCCGTAAGTTCACTAATCTGGAGATTTTTCAATATACTTCGTTATTGGGCGGTTACAAATGAAATAAAGAATAGGACAAATTGATCAGGACAGTCAAATCAATTTCTAACAATGTTTTAGAAGTAAAGGTGTACTATTCTAGCTTCAATCTACTATAACAGAGTGACGCCATCACTGGGCTAATAGAGATAAAATAGACAATTGATTTAGGACATTTGTAAGCGCGTCATAACAAGGTATCTATCATTCATGGAAGACCTCCTGTATACTATTAGTAAAGTAAAACTATTGGAGGATATTTTAATGCCACAACCTATTGTTCCTGTAGAGAT